>JAISMA010000032.1 GCA_031276985.1 Helicobacteraceae bacterium
CCTCGTTGTCGCGGCGATTATGATCCTTTCAATGCCGTGGATGATGAATATGATGATCGACTTTACGATCAGAACCTTTGAGCTTATACCGATCTTTCCGTCAAACGGCTAACGCCAATTGCTTGCCATCATACTCACGCGGGCAAGGTATCTAGCGCTTACGACGATCGCGGATCAAATATCTTTCGTAAGCGCTTGTTATCGCGTCGTATTTTTTGTGTTTCCGCCTATGCGGGTATGACAAGAATGGGCGCGGGTATTGAGAATATAGTACCGCATTAGTTCAACGTGAGCAGATTGCTCCGCTTCGCAAACGACGATCGTCGTTAAATAAAATAAACGCAAAAGCGGCGGCAAAGTTGGATTTATAAAAGCAAAAACGACAATGCCGTTTTATTTTTTATAAACCCTTATCGCTAAGCTCCGCTATACGCTTTCTGAATACGGCGTTTGAACGCGTCGACGAACTATAACTCGACGATTTCGACTGTCACATTTGCTCCAACCGCGCAACGACTTAAACGCCAATTAAACCATTTTGTAAAGTCCGGAAGTTTAACTTCAACCGACGGACGGTAACAATACGCTTTTGATTGCAATTCATCGTCGCTTACCTCCAAAACAAAAAAGAGATGCCGTATCTCCGGAGGCATCTGTTTCCAATACCGTTTGCATGCCTCAAACAATCCATTGCAATAACTAGAGTAATCCATATCCGCATGTGGGACAGTTTCGCCCGGTTTAACCTCGCGTTCCAAATCGCGTATTAACGTCTCCTCGCGCGAGCTAAATCTATTCGCCCACAAAACTAAATGCCATTTCATTGTCTAACTCCTTTTTTTTGTAAATATTCAAGCCGACTACCAGCAAAGTCCGCCGTTTAGGCAACGACCAAATTCTCTGAGGCGTTTATCCTCTCTGTCTTCGCGTTCCCTTGCTCGCCTATCCTCTATTTGCTTTTGGAGCAATTCAATTCGCGGATCTGAGGTTGCGCCTCCATTGTAATGCGGAGGATATTGAAGCGCATATTGCGCTTGTAGCGCTCTAGTCGAATATTCGCGTAAACCATATACGTGTGCCTGACTAGGATCGAGTCTGATCGCCTGATCGAAATCCGCAATCGCGCGCGAATGCTCGCTTAGTTGCTGATACGCCAAGCCGCGACTAGCATAATAAATCGCCTCGCTAGGATTGAGTTTAATCGCTTGCGTATAATCTGTAATCGCCGTCGCGTAATCGCCTGATCTGTCATAAGCAAATCCGCGACTAAAATGCGCAAAAGCGTCGCTATACCCAAGCTTAATCGCCTGATTGAAATCAGTGATTGCCGACGAGTATTTGCCTAATTGCGAATATGCAACACCGCGCATAGCGTATCTGTGTGGATTTTTTGGCGACTCTTTTATCGCAATGGAATATTGCTTAACCGCCTCTTGATAATCGCCGCGTTCGTAAGCCGCTCCGCCGCGCTCAACCGCGCTATCCGCAAACGCCAGAACCGCCGCAACAAACAGCGCTAGTATTATTTTGCCCGCCGTTTTCATTCTATGCCTCCCGTTTTTTTATAAGCGTCGGTTTAACCCGATCGCGCTAATTGACGTCGCTAAACGCCACCACCACTCTGAAATTTGATTGCGTAAAAATCCTACATATCGCGCCTCCCGTTTGTGATTGGACGCGTTGCGTTAGGGCTAAGCGCTTGAGAGTGAAAGTAAATTGCAAGGAAACTAAAAACTAGCGGACTACCGAGAGAGAGAGAGAGAGAGAGAAACGAAGCCTTCGGCTTCAAAGAAAACGCTTTGCGAAACTTGCTTTGTTTGCGTCGTCATTGTTTAACCTTTCTTGACTTTGGATACAAATTATCGGCGGATTATACCAATCTTTCGCATAAATTGAAATTATTTTTGTGATTAGCTTGAATTACTGTTCTAAGCAGGTCATACAAGCAAAGGCGGGACATAGAATTAAGGTGATCGCGAATCAATTGCTAATCGTAGAGTTTTACAACTTTTTACTTTTAGATACCTGCCTTCGCGGGAATGACAGCGGGCGGGCGCGTCCTCTCGTCGTCATACCTGCGGTAGCGGGTATCCAAAACATCGTGAAGCGCTGACGAGCGCTTACGAAAGATATTTGACCCGCAATCGTCATAAATACTGGATACTCGCGTAGGCGGGAATGACAAGAAGCCGACGTAAGCGACGGGAGGGGTTTGCAAAGGGCTAAGGCAATCCTTCGCAATTTTTACACGCGCCTTGTATCTCCACGCGTCCGCCGCGTAGCGAAAGCCCAAACTCGCCAAGTTTTGCCTCGATCGCGGCGATTAGCGTTTCGTCGTTGATCTCTTTAGCCTTGTTGCATTCGGAGCATACGAACATCACCAAACTATGCTTTGACTGCGGATCGACGCACGGCGCGTAGGCGTTTAGGCTGTTGATTCTGTGCGCCAGCCCCTGCGCTTGCAAAAACTCCAGCACGCGGTAAATGGTGGCGGGCGTAACGCGCTTGCCCGATTCGCGCATAAGCTCGATTATGTCGTAGGCTTTCAGCGGCGTTTTGGCGTTAATCAAAATCTCTAGTATCTTTCGTCTTAACCCCGTGAGCTTCGCGCCGCGATCGGCGCACAAACGCTCGGCTAAACTCAAACGACGCGACTTGTCCAATCTGGCGTTTTGACTCATCTCGCGCCTACTGAACGTACAACTCGACTTTGTCGGCGATCATGCCGTAGCCCGAAGTTCCCATACTTCCAGAATCGCTTGTTTCAAGCCGAATTACGCCATAGACCCACACCGTATCCATAGTAACGATTCCTTTAAGCGGTTTTTTCGGCTTAACGTGGATTATCTGATTTGGCGGCGGCGGCGGAACGTGAATGCACGCGCCAAAATACGGCACAAGCAGAAATTCGCTTAGTTTTTCGTCGTCTTCCCAATCCAGCGGCGCGACGTAACCGGGCAATTTTATACGCATGCCGTCGATTTTTGGATTGACGGGCGATTTTTGCCACTCTTGCATAAAAATCTCCATTACCTTCGCCACTCGCGGATCGTCGTCGGATAGCTCGTCGATGTTGAGCGTGTTAAAAATTCTTTCGGGATGCCAATCTTCCGGAACGAGATCGTCCCACGTCAGCTCTTTGTACTGCGGCGCGCTCGCGGCTTGAGCGCAAACGACGCAAATCGCCAAAATGACGCTAAGTAAAACGCGCATATTTTGTCTCCTGCGGTAATTGTATCAAACTACGAAGCGCTCGAAAGCCCGTCCGAAAGACTAACGCGATACGCCTTGATCGCGGGAATTAGCCCCGCGCAAAATCCCGCGATCGCAATCGCGCCGATTAACGTCAATTCGCGCGCGCTTGGCGCGGATAGATAAAGCGCGATACCGTAGCTATCGGCGAGAATCGGGCTAAAGATCGCAATAATCGCCGCAAGCGCGACGCCGCCGCAAATTATGCCGACGATTGTCAGCAAAAGCGCCTCGAAAGAGAGCAGGGCGATAATATCAAGAGGTCTCGCGCCGGCAGATCGTAGCACGGCAAGCTCCCGCCTTCGCTCGTTTAATCCCGCCAATATAGCCGCGATCAGTCCCGCAAGCCCCGCGATCGTAACCATTACCGACACAAGCAACAGCGCGTTTTCCAGCGCGGAACTCATGCGCCAGATTTTATCCATCGCCACGCCCGGCATAACGCCGATAAGCGGCTCGCTTTTCCACGCGCCTATATCGCGCTGCAACGCAAACACGCCCGCGCGTTTTTTCAGTCCGACAAGCAGCGCCGTTATGCTTTTTGGCTCAAGATTGAACTTTCGCGCCTGTTCGGGCGAAACTTTGAAACCCTGAATCGGCGCGCCGCCCTGCCAATCGATATGCAACGCTTCCATTGCCTCCAGCGAGATATACAGCGATCGATCAAGCGTCGTGCCTGTGGGAGCGAGAACGCCCGCAATTCTGAAAGGCTTGTCGCCGTGTTCGGCGAGTTTGGTTTGGCTTTCGCCGTGGCTTAAAACGATCTGATCGCCTATTTTGTATTTGAGGCGTTTTGCGCTCTCCGCGCCGATAACTACGTCGAATAGATCGGAAAACGGCTTGCCCGCCGCAAACGTTACGCGCCGATCGCCGCGAAATCTGTAGCGCTCGAAAAAATCCGCGTTTGTCGCCACGACGGGATAGCCTTTGTGCGAATCGCCAAGCGAAACGGGAATCGTCCAAGCCACGTCCGATCGCGCCGCGATCGCTTTGGCGCTTTGCCAATCCATATTGTTCGTCGCCGATCCTAGATGAAACGCCGCGTAAAGCATAAGCTGAATGTCGCCGCCGCGCGCGCCAACGATAAGATCGACTCCCGATATGGTCTGAACGAAGCTCTCTCGCACCTGCGTTCGCGCGCGCTCGACGCCAAGCAACAAAGCGGCGGACAGCGCGATTGAAAACGCCACAAGCGACAGCGTGCCGCGCCGATTCCACGCGCTTTTGATCGCCAACGTTAAGAGATAGCCCGCTCTCATTTTTGCTTCCGTTTCATTTTTGCTCCTTCGGCGCGTTAAACGCTTTAATCGTACTATTCATCGATTTCAATCTCGCTTTGATAGTTTTCGCTATCGCGGTATGGGTCGTATGCGTTTAGTACAAATTCAAACAGCGCGTAAAACTCTTTATCAGAGCCGTCGATTATGCGCCTGAACCAAAAATTGGGGATCGTGGCTGTTTGATTGTAAGTTTCATAGCAACCGCCTATTTCGTAGTTTATATTACTCCAATCCTCTTTGTAACCTTTTGGTATTTGCGCTTTGATCGAGTTATTGGCGTTTATCGCGTTATAACAATCGCGCAAAGCGTTAAGTCTTGAACGCAGATGTTTTTCATAAAGACGAACCGTTTGTTTCAAGAATTTATCGTCGCTAAACGCTTCCTCAAACGCCTCGCGTATATAACGCACGGCGTCGATATTGTAATGCCCAAACGAATTTGGATCTTCCAAATTTGGCTTTTCGTCGGTATGCGGACCAGAAACAAAAAGTTTATACGGCAAAAGCGCGTTTAACGCCTCTTCGTATGAAACCAAAGAGGCGAGATAATGCCCCATAACCGATATGCCGCCGTCAAGCTCATAATCAAAGTCTTCCTGATCGCCGATCGCTACATAACGACTTTTGTCCAGATTTCTAACCGTTGTTTTAATCAGCGCGACTAACGCGGCGCGTTGAATATCCGTCGGCGCGATCGGCGCGGTTTCGGGCTGTTTTACCTCTTCGTTTTCATCGTCTGAAAGCATATAAAAACCTACTTTATCAAGTAGCGGTTCATTATCTTTTGCGACGGGTTTTGCGGCGATCTGTTCGTTTTGCGCCGTTTGCGCGATTTGTACTATTTGCGCGGATACGGACGACGCCGTTTTTTGCGCGTTTATATCTTTATAAACGATAAACAACGCGACGCTATTTGCAATCGATAGCGCAAACGCTAATAACGCGATTATAAATAGCGCGGCAAACGATTTTTTACCCATTTTCTTACTCCTTGTACCGCGATTTTATCAAATGTTTGATCGCGCAAGATAAGAGATAGCCCGCTCTCATTTTCGCTCCTTTGGCGCTTGGACGCGGTTTAATTCCTCGAATAGCTCGGCGCGATCAAACTCTTTTGCAAGCGTCCGATCGTGGCTGACAAATAGCAAACTCGCGCCGTCGTCCGCGCACGCTTGCAGCAGCAGACGCAAAAAATACTCGCGCCTATTTTCGTCCAGCGACGAAGTTGGCTCGTCGGCGATCAGAAGGGGAGGGCTGCCAATCAACGCTCTAGCGGCGGCGACTCGCTGTTGTTGTCCCACCGAAAGGCGCGAAACGGGCTTATTCCACAGCGAAGGCGCGAGATCCAAACGCTCCAAAAGCTCCTTTGCCGCCGCGATCTCGTTTGCATGTCGCTTAACGGCGCGATCGCGGCGCAAACGCGAAAGACGGCATGGAATAAGCGCGTTTTCAATGATCGAAAGATACGAAATCAGATTGAAACGCTGAAAAATGTAGCCGATTTGATCGCCGCGAAAGCGATCTCGCTTTGCGCCGCTTAGCGCGTTTATACGCTCGCCGCAAACCGCAATCGCGCCTTCTTTGGGCGTTAAAATGCCCGCGATCAGGCTTAAAAGCGTGCTTTTTCCGCAACCGCTTGGACCCGAAATAAAAACGCGCTCGCCGCGTTTAAGCGAAAAAAAAGGAATATCCAAAATCAGATCTTCGTTTTCCGACCTGCCGAATTTGACGTTTTCTAAGCGGACGGCGTATTCGTC
Source organism: Helicobacteraceae bacterium (assembly GCA_031276985.1). Taxonomy (GTDB): domain Bacteria; phylum Campylobacterota; class Campylobacteria; order Campylobacterales; family SZUA-545; genus JAIRNH01. The sequence continues at coordinate 6,290 of JAISMA010000032.1, forward strand.
GTTATTTGATTGGCTGTTATCCAGCGATTGCATTAGCGTTTCCTTTTTGTCGCTTTTTGGTGCGAAGCGTGAAATTTTGCGACCGAGATCGCAAACTCGGACGCGCCGCAAAAACGATTGCGCTTATATCGGCGCTTCTTGCGCCGCGAAAACAATCGCGTTTATTCCCAAGCGATCGGCTTGCTTTGCGTTTCGCGCCGACAAAATCCTAGCGCGATTATGATCGTTTTTATAGCCGCGATTGGCGCTTCTTGCGCCGCGAAAACAATCGCGTTTATTCCCAAGCGATCGGCTTGCTTTGCGTTTCGCGCCGACAAAATCCTAACGCAATCGCAATCGTTTGCAAATTTAAGTGCGCCGATTATAACCCGCGATTGGCGCTTATTGCGCCGCGAAACCGATCACACTTTGCGCCATTTAGCGCGTTTATACGTTTAGTCGACAAACCGCGCTCGCGCTTTGCGCCGCAATGGATCGAAGCGCGAATAATCCGCAATCGTTCAAAGCGTCGCGAATTTAAGCGAAATCTAAGCCGCCCAGCCAAATATATTTTGCCAAACGCCAAAAGACGCGGCGGCGCAATCACGCGATTGCCCGTGAAACCCGCCGCGAATTAACCGCGCCGATTGTCGCGATCGGCGCTTATTGCGCGATTTTGATCGTCGCGTTTTTGGCGGTGAGTTCAACCGCGCTTTGTCCTTTGGCGGTTACGATTTGCGCCTCGATTTTGTTCAGCTTTGGAAAACTTTTGAACAAATTAACGTCAATTTTGCTTAACGCTTTCGGATTTTGGCAGACAAAAGCAAACTCCGCGTCCAAATCGGCGTGGGCTTCATGCTCATGTTCGTCGTGATCATCGTGATCGCCATCATGCTCGCGCTCATGATCTTCGCGATCCGCGTCATGATCGTGATCGTCGTCATGATGAGCATGCCCGCCCGCTTTTTCGCCAAGCAGTTCCGCGCTTAAAACCTCCGATTCAAGCCGAACGGAAGCGAGTTTGCACGCGGCTTTTGGCGAAAACGCAAACAAAGCGTCGGCTTTTCGCAATTTCGCCGCCATATCCTTAACCGCTTGCTCCTCCGCCGCGCCGTTTGGCGCGCGCTCAAAGCCAAGCGCGCTATCAAGCGGCGTTTCAAGCTCAATCGTTACCGCTTGATCCTCTACGCTCGCGTTTATTTTCGCTACGCCGTGCTCATGCGCATGCGCCGCGTAAAGCGTCGAAACCGCTAACGCGCACGCGGCGCACGAAACCGTAACCAACCTTTTATTCATCTACTTTCCTTTGAGCGAATTTGAAAACAGAACGCAATAATATATCATTGCAAATTAAACCTCCACTCGCCTCTCGCTTCTCCCGTCTCAATTGCCTTTACGCAAAAATAACATTTCGTTAAGTTGCCAACCCTTGCAAAAGTTTTTATCTTAGCGAGAACGAAAAAGAGCGGATGATAGACAAGACTGAAAACAAGTACAATTTGTCTGCTATGTCTCGCATCGGAAGTATAACAACCGAAAGCGAAGTTAATTTATGCATTTTAGCGGTCATTACGAACGATGAAATACCGCTTATACGACAAGAAAAACGATCGGAAAATAGCCTATCGCAAACAAAAACGAACGAAAATACATTGGCGCTCCTAAACTTCGGCGAAACTTGCCCATAATTATAAAGATAATAACCTAACGCGATCGCGCCTCGCCAATCGCGCATTACGCCGCTTGCGCGTTACGAGCGGCTAGAGCTTGGCAAATCGCGGTTTTTAATCGAGGAAAAAACATACGCGATGCAACTTGAAACGTTACTCGCGCATAGTTTTGACGTCGCGATCGAAGCGGGCGCGGTACAAAACAACCTAAACAAAGACGATCGCTATTACTTTATTATCAAAACCGCGTTTTAACGCCCCTATGCGTTCGCGCAAGTTGTAGGGTTTGCTTAAAGAAAACCTTAGTAATTCTTTCGTCTATTATTATGTCTTGAGCGTGCATAAAGATAGGAAACAGAAACATTAAAGCCAATATAATCTTTTTCACTTTGTTTCCTTCAAAAGAGTGTCAATGTCAAAGTTACATTGAGACTTTAATTCATCTATTGGCGTTAGCTCATATACTTCGCCCGACAAAGCCTTATCGTAAGCGAAAAATGCCTTTATTCTTTCTTTAGTGTTAAATTGTACGGTCTTAAAAGCGGTAGAGGCTATGATGTCGTGATCTATTAAAATATGGTCATTAAAAAGATTTGCGTAATTCTCAAAGTACCAATTACAATCTTGCGCCGCGTCCAATATCGGATACGTCTCTTTAGCTTTGCTTGGGTCTTTAATAATTATTTGCGCCGCTCTAGCGGTCTGAAACCCAATCTCAGTTACGATCCTATGATCGTCTTTATATTTGAATATCAACCAGCGTTCCACATCGTCCCTAACGCCGTTATTATTTGAATCAATTCCAAGAAGCGTCGAATCGTTGATCTTCGGATCGGGATACGGCGGAAGCACAAACCCGTTCACAATCTCCCCGCCCTCTTTGGTATAACCCGACGGAATATCATCGCCAGCGTTCGCGGAGGATTTAGCGTCCGATTTGCTATCGCAACCGCTAAAGCCGACCGCAAAACTCAAAACCAACGCCAACGCCGACAGCGCCGCAACAACCGCTTTCCGTTTCACGCCAACCCTTATCTTTGAAGTTTAATTAAAATCATTACATTCTAGCGCTAAATAGCGGGAGAGTTGAACGAAAGTAGCCTATAATACGACGATTTGAAAGCGTTGCGCGCGCCAAAACGTCGCAAAATCGCGCAAACGCCGCGCAAACGCCGTAACGCATTGGCGCGTTGAGCAAGAGGCGACAAAAGAAGGGTTTATGCTATTTACGAAGGCAAGCGAATACGCTCTGATGGCGATCATCGCCATTAGCAAGCAAAACGGCGCGGCGGACG
>JAISMA010000102.1 GCA_031276985.1 Helicobacteraceae bacterium
GGCGCGATAGCGTCCCGCAAAAACGCCATTGCCCGCTCAAGATGAGGACGAATCAACTCGATAGTCGTTTTTGCGTAGCGATTAAACGAACTGCGCCGCCCCGTCGAATGATTGCTAAAGCACCGCGCCAAAAACTCCGGACAGCCGCTATCAAGCATCGTCGTGATCGCAAAACTGCGAAACGCGTGCAAACTAAGCCGCGCCGCGCCCTTCGCCTCGCGGTTGCCCGTTACGGCGTCGTCGATAATCGGTTGCAAATAGTAGTTGATCATCTGCGCGTTTGGCGCGGCGTCGCCATAGCGCGATTTAGCGCCGCCCCAGACCACAAACTCGTGCGGCTCAAGCGTTTCGAGAAAATCCGACAATTCGCGCCGCGCATAAGAGCAAAGCGGAATCGTATAGACGTTTTCCTTGTACAGATCGCCGCTTTCGGCTTTCTCGTCGATCAGCCGTATCGTGCCTTCAGCCAGATCGAAATCCCTGCGCCTTAAACGCAGCAAAGCGCCGCGCCGCGCTCCCGTCGCGATCGCCAGCGCCACGAAACGCCTTGCGAACGGGCGCGACGACGAGGCTTGCAAAATCCGCGTCGCTTCCTCTTTGGTGAAGGTGCGCTCCTTTTCGTTGTTGAGTTTGGCGATTTCGGGGTGCGCTTTGTAAAGCCCCGCCATAGGATTTTTGCGCGTTAGCGGCGTCTCTTGCGCCAACTCGCGCCCGTACGCCGCGCCGATTATGTCAAGCAAACTTCTGCAAAAGGCTTTGGAATACGGCTCGTTTTCGGCGGTTTTTAGGCGTTTGATCTGTCGCCTTTTTTGCGCGATTTTCTTTGCGATCTCGCTCCGATTCGCGCCGTTTTTTGCCTTTTGGACAAACCGTTTAAGCGCCGATCGCGCCCTATGCGTTCTTGAGTTTTCATTTCGCTTGGCGTTGTAAAGCGCAACCAGATCGGCGCGCGCAATCAAATCCGCCTCCCGATCGCCCAAAATCGGCTTAATGTGCGCCTCGTAACGCGCTTTTATTTTCTGGGCGCTTACGCGGTGTTTGATCGCCTCGAAATACCGCGCCGCGATCGTATCAAGCGTGATTTTCGCTTTCGCGCCGCTTTGCTTTTGCCCGCTTTGCTTCGCCGCCGCCGTTTTAACGTCGGTTTCGGCGTCGGTTTCGCGTTTGTAAATCCATCTAACGCTAAAGCGAAATTCCACCAACGCCATCTGTTTTTCCTTTGTTTAGTTATGAAATATATAAATCGCGGATTTTGGCGTTGCGTTTAACGGCTTTTGCGCGTTTTTTGCCAATTTTTGCGATTATTTTTATCTTTTGCGACTTATCGCCGCGTTTTTACCGCCGTCTTGTCAAGTTTTCAGCCCTCGCCAATCGTTTCGTCGGGTTTGATCGCGATCGACGCTCAATTGGCAATCGATTAAGGAGGAACGGCGCGAAACGACAAAATCTTGGCGTTTTTACTCATCGATTTTCTATCCCTTTCAAAACGCGACAGATCGCGTTGCGGTAACGCTTGCCAAGTCGTAAAGCGCTGGCGAATTGGCGCTTAATTTGAGGAGATACCAAACTTTATCCAAAGGAACTCGTCAATCATAAACGAATAAACGCCGTTCTCGCCCGTCTAAGGGTATAATCAAACTTTTATCCGAAGGAACTATTTTGCCGTTTTTTTGCAAAGAACGTCTCGTTCGCGTCGTAGCTTTGGCTTTGCCCGCCGCGCTTGGCGCGCTCATCGATATGACGCAAGTGTTAATCGACTTTTATCTGGTCAAAGATCTGGAAGTCGCCGCAACAGCCGCGATTGGCGTCGCTGTGCAGTTTATGGGACTTTTTTACGTTTTTATGGGGGTGTTTTACATTGGCTCAAACGCGCTGATGAGTCGATTTTTCGGCGCGGGCGACGCGGCGAGCGCGGGCAAGGTCTTTTCAACGTTTGCGATTGGCGCGATCGCGCTTAGCGCTCCCTCTTTTTTCGCGGCGACGGCGCTGTGCGATCTGCCGTTCAAGCTGATGAACGGCGGCGTTCGGGTGGTCGAGCTTGGCGGATCGTATCTTTACGTTATGGCTTTTGCGTTGCCCGCGATGATGTTTAATCAAATCGCGTTTAGCGCCTATAGCGCGGCGGCGGATATTAAAACGCCGCTGACGTTTAAGATTGTAAGCAACGTTATCAATGTGGCGTTAAGCTACGCGCTAATTTTCGGCGTCGCGCCGCTTGGAATTGGCGCTTACGGCGTAGCGGGCGCGGCGGCGGCGACCGTAATCGCGTTTTACATTGAAAGCGCCTGTTATCTATATTTTTTACTCGTCAAAAAACGTCCCGTCTCCGCGTTGTTGTCCGTCGATCGCTCTTTGTTTTGGCGCGGCATAAAGATTGGCGTTCCTGGCGGCGCGGAACGGCTTTTCACGTACGGCGCTTTTTTGATCTTTATGCGTATCGTCGCCGAATTTGGCGACAGCGTAATGACGGGCTATCAAGTGGGCTTGCGCGTGGAAAGTCTGGTTTTTACGTCGGGCATTGGCTTTACGATTGCCGCGATGAGCCTAACGGGGCGATCGCTTGGCGCGAAAAATCCCGCCGAAGCCGAAAAAGACGCGCTGTTCACCGCTTTTTTGGCGGCGATCGTTATGGGCGCGGCGGGCGCGGCAATCGCCGTTTTCGCGCGTCCTTTAGCCGAGATTTTCAGGGGCGACGACGAAGCGGTAATCGAAGCGGCGGTCGGATATTTGGTCTGCGTTGGCATCAGTCAGATTCCGCTTGGCGTAAGTTTTGTGCTTAGCGGCGCGTTTCGCGGCGCGGGCGATACGAAAACGAGCTTTTACATCAATTTTACGGCGATGTGCGTTTTTAGGATTGTTCCGTCGATTGTTTTGGCGAAGGCGTTTCACGATATTTGGCTTATCTGGCTGGCGATGGCGTTTGAAACATGGATTTGCGGCTTTTGGCTCTACGCCGTTTTCAGACGCGGCAAATGGAAACTTATCAAAGTTTAAGCCGTATATAAGCGATTGCGTTGGTTCAACGTGAAACGCAAGTCCGTTGTTTTTGCCGTTTTAACCGAATCGGGAATATAATGCTACGTTTATCTTTACGCAACTAAGCGCGCAAGTAAAACTCAAGGAAACAAAAACGGCGACAATGGCAACGCCAAATCTTAAAAACGACAAAACAAAGGAGATAAAACAATGATTACGCGATCGCTTGCGATTGTCTCTATTTTATCCTTATCTCTATTCGCCGCTTATAACGGAGAATACGATTCAAGACTGAATAACTACGCTATGGGCAAACAACTATACAACGACGCTACCATAACAAGAAGCGCGAACGCCGCTCTT
>JAISMA010000201.1 GCA_031276985.1 Helicobacteraceae bacterium
TTTAGGCGCTTGCGTATATTCAAGGCGGAATTAAGAAAGGCTTCTCTACAATCTGCTTGCATACCCGCTAATAAACAAAAAGGACGGAACATGCTGGAAATTAGATGGCATAGCAGAGCCGGTCAAGGAGCCGTTACGGGCGCGAAAGCGCTGTGCGAGGTAATGGCGGAGGACGGTAAGTTTGTGCAGGCGTTTTCGGTTTACGGCGCCGAAAAGCGCGGCGCGCCAATGCACGCGTTTAACCGTATCAGCGACGAGGCGATCGTCGATCATAGCAAGTCGATGTTGCCCGATTACGTTCTGGTAATCGATCCGTCGCTGGTATATACAAACGTTACTTACGACGCAAAACCAAACACTCAGTTCATTATCACGACTCACCTGTCCAAAGAGGAGTTGCTCAAAGAGGTTCCCGAATTGGCGGGCAAGAACGTAAGCGTCGTCGATTGCATTAAAATCTCGCAAGAGACGATCGGGCGCGCGATCCCAAATACGCCCATGCTTGGCGCGTTTGTGAAGGTTTCAGGAGCGTTTGATCTGGATAGTTTTTCCGCTTCGATGAGCAGAATACTCAAGAAGTTTCCGCAGAAAGTCATCGACGGCAACTTGCAGGCGATTAAACGCGCTTATAACGAAGTCAAATAAGGAGAGCCAATGGTTGACGAACATAGCCTTTTAGGTTGGAGCGAGTTTGAGGCGGGCGCGACGCTGTTTGCTTTCGAGGGCGATCGCGCTAAAAATATCTTTCACGAGAACAATTCGGTTCGGCACAGCGTCTCCGATTGGCGCGTTCTGAAGCCGATTTTTAACCCCGCGGGCTGTATTCACTGCCAGTTTTGCTGGATTAGCTGCCCCGATACGTCGATCGTGCCGATCGATAAAAAATTCGGGCATATCGACTACGATCACTGCAAAGGCTGCGGTCTTTGCTCGGACGTGTGTCCCACAAATCCGAAATCGTTGATTATGTTTCCAAATCAGGCGAAACCCGACGAGGCGATCAAAGCGTGGCCCGCCAAAGCGGAAAAGAAAAAGGAGCAATGATGGCGATCTGGCAAAAAGTCGTTTGGGACGGCAACACGGCGGCGGCGCAGGCAATGCGTCAAGCAAAAATCGACGTAGTAGCGGCGTATCCTATCACCCCTTCCACGCCGATCGTTCAGCGATATTCGCAATTTGTCGCCGACGGCGAGGTCAAAGGCGAATTCGTAATGGTCGAAAGCGAACATTCGGCGATGAGCGCGTGCGTTGGCGCGGCGGCGGCGGGCGGGCGCGTGGCTACGGCGACAAGCTCGCAAGGCTACGCGCTAATGATCGAAGTTTTATATCAGGCAAGCGGCATGCGTTTGCCGATCGTAATGAACGTCGTCAATCGCGCTCTAGCCGCGCCGTTGAACATTCACGGCGATCACTCCGATATGTATTTAGGGCGCGACGCGGGCTGGATCAACCTTTGCGCGTTCAATCCGCAGGAGGCTTACGATCTCAACTTCGTCGCCTTCAAAACCGCCGAAGATATGCGCGTGCGTCTGCCCGTGGCGGTCAATCAGGACGGCTTCATCACAAGCCACACGACGGAACTCGTTATGTGTATGGACGACGAAAGCGCGTACAACTTCATCGGCGATTACAAGCCGCATAATCCAATGCTAGATTCCGAACATCCCGTTACATACGGCGCGCAAACGGAAGGCGAGTGGCACTATGAGCACAAAATGCGCCATAACCACGCGATCGTCGAAAGCCAAAAGGTGATCGAGGAAAATTTCGCCGAATACGCCAAACTTTCTGGTCGTCAATACAAGGCAGTCGAAAGCTACAAAGCCGAAGACGCGGACGAAATTATCGTGGCGATCGGCAGCGTTTTTGGCACGACGCAAATCGCCGTGGATAACCTGCGAAAAGCGGGGCGCAAAGTCGGCGTAGTCGGCGTTAGATTGTGGCGACCGTTTCCAAAAAAAGAGCTTGCGGCGGCGATCAAAAACGCTAAAACGGTAGCCGTGCTGGATCGCTCCGCGCCGCTTGGCACGACGGGCGCGCTTTACGGCGAAACGGCGGCGGTCATCGTGGAAAACGGCTTAAAAGCGACGCTAATCAACTACATCTACGGGCTTGGCGGACGCGACACGACGACGGAACATCTGGAGGCGATTTTTGGCGAGGCGCAAGAATGCACGAAAGCGGGCAAACGGGTAAAACCGATTATGCAAACGGTCAATCTCAGAGGCAAACCTCTGAACTTTTACGCTTAAGGAGAGACGCTATGGGCGAAGTAAAACAGATTAAAAACCTAAAGGATTTTTCCGCGTCGATTGAGCGCTTTCAGGGCGGTCATCGCCTCTGTCCGGGTTGCTCGCACGGCGTAATTGTGCGCGAGTTTATCAACGCCACCGACGAAGAGATGTGCGTTTCAAACGCGACGGGCTGTTTGGAAGTCTGCTCGACGATCTACCCGTTTACAAGCTGGAACGTAAGCTGGGTTCACGTGGGATTTGAAAACGCGGCGGCGGCGATCAGCGGCGTGGAGGCGATGCATAAATCGCTCAAAAATCAGGGCAAAAGCTACAACGACAAAGAGATCAAGTTTCTTGCTTTCGGCGGCGACGGCGGCACTTACGACATCGGCTTTCAGTCGTTAAGCGGCGCGGCGGAGCGCGGACACAGATTCATCTATGTTTGCGTCGATAACGAAGGCTATATGAACACGGGCGGTCAGCGCAGTTCCTCTACGCCGATCGGCTCTTCCACCACCACTTCGCCCGCGGGCAAGATCAGCTACGGCGAAAAGAAACACAAAAAAGATCTTGTGGCGATCATGGCGGCGCATAGGTGCGAATTTGTCGCGCAGATCGCGCCCGGACACAAGTTTTGGAAAGACCTCGTAACCAAAGCGCAAAGAGCGTACGCGGCAAACGGGCCGGTATTCATCAACGCGATGAGTCCATGCCCCACCGAATGGAAATTCGACCCCGCGCTCTCAATGCAAGTCGGCGAGGTTATGGTTGATTCGTGCGTCTGCCCGCTTTATCAGATCGAGCATAACGACGAGGCGTACGGCTATAAACTCACGATCACCTACGAGCCGAAAAACAAACTGCCCGTCAAAGAATATATCGCGTTGCAAGGGCGTTTTAAGCACCTTTTCAAGCCCGAAAACGCGCATATTTTAGAGCAGTGGCAAAAGAACGTCGACGCGCAATGGGATTACTTGCGCCGCCGCCAAGACGCGGGCGT
>JAISMA010000248.1 GCA_031276985.1 Helicobacteraceae bacterium
AGAAAATACCGCCAGAAAAAATAAAATATGATTAGCACCGCTTTGAATATGACAAAGGGGAACAAGATGAATCGCAACGTTGTAGCTTTGGCGCTGATTGCGGCGGGAGTGGTGATGAGCGGGTGCGCGGCGTACTCTGAAATATATGGATCGGCTTTAGGCGTTGCCGAATCAAGGCAAGAGATCAACGAGCAAACAATGTTTAACTGCTCATTGATTACCGATCAAACTAAGCAAAACGAATGTAAAGCGGAAGCGAACGTAGCGATTAGAGCGTGTGATAAAGGTAGTAATATGGTGAATGTGAATCGTGATTGTTACCGAGCCGCGCATAACGAAACTGTAAAGGCTCTTATTACCGATTGTAACAAAAGGGGCGGAACAGAAAAAGAAGCCTGCTTAAAGCGCGTTCCACCCGAAAAAGAAATAAAACCCGTCGAAAAGCAAGAGCCTCAAAAGCCCTTCAGCATTACCAATTAACTGTTGCGTAAAAATAAAACAAGGCGCGCACGCGACGAAGTTCAAGCAAAATAAATCTTAGATTTAGGCAAAATCGCTTATGAGCGACCGCGCTTTACGCTTAAAAAGGACGCTTCGCGCCGCTTCCGCTTCAATCGCTTTTTGATATTGGTATATAGTTGATATTGGCGAATTCGGTTTGTATCCTCTCATCGTTTCTCTCACAGCATTATTTCTACGCTTGATTTTGACTTGTCAAGGGTATATGCGCGAGCATAAAACCTTGCGCTTTTGCTTGCTACGGCTTCGCCGTAGAGCAAAAGGAGCAAGATTTATCCCTCTCGCACTACGCCTTCGGCTTGCCCTTGACAAGCAAAATCTAAGCGCGAATCTTGCTGTGATTGAAACGAGGAGAAGGATATATGATCGGACAAAATGGAGCTATCATAAAACAAGAAAGGAAACCAATGCGAAACGAAAACCTTGACATTTTGTGTAATATTGGATACAATGGCATTGTGAAATTCAGCAAGCATTTAGCGTTTGACAAGTGGCTAAAAAAACTTGATCCGACGGTCGTAACAAAAATAATGGTTCGACTAACGCGGGCTGAAGAAACAGGTAACTTCGGCGACACGGCGGCGGTTGGAGAAGGCGTTTTTGAAATGCGATTCTTATTTGGCGCTGGCTATCGCATTTATTACGCCACCAAAGACGGCAACGTTTATTTCTTGCTAGGCGGCGGCGATAAAAGTACGCAACAGCGAGACATTCGCAAAGCGATTGAGCTTTGGGTTTCAATAAGAGACTAAAAAGGAAACAGCGATGAATACGAGCGAATTTAGTAATTTTGACGTTGCCGATTATCTCAATAGCGAAGAGATGATCCAAGACTATTTGAACGGTTGTTTAGAGTTGAACGAACCTAAAGTGTTTATCGCCGCTCTAAATAATGTTGCGCGAGCCAAAGGTATCGCAAACATTTCAAAGAAAACGGGACTTGGACGCGAAAGTATCTACAAAAGTCTAGCCAACGGAGCAAATCCGCGCTTTGAAACGATTATGAAAATACTTGACGGACTTGGCGCGTCGATCCGTATAGATCATAAACGAAACGATCTTGCTTTAGCGTAAAAGCAAGAGCCTAAGATCTTTTTTGCCTTCGCGCAATCTCTTAAATTCTAAGTTTCGCTTAAAGTTTGTCTTTCTTTTGGTCGTTGCAGGATTTTCGCCCGACGCGCGTTGTCAATGATGATCGTGGAATAAATGCGGGCGCTTGCGCCCGCTTTTATGCCGCGAAAGCGTCTTGACAGCGCTTAGTCGGGCGTAAGAAAATTGCAACGCAAAAGAAAGCAAACGGGGGGTAAGGGGGCGAAGCCACCTTCCTATTTAGCGCGTTAGCGCAATTAAAACGCGAGGTAAGGAGCGAAGCTCCTTCCGATCAGAACGTAAAGCGCGCGCTGTGTGTGCTTTTATTTTTCTTCATAAATTCTCTCAATAGGTTTGTATTTATATCTGGTCAAATGTCCATTAACGAGATCGTTATCAAGCATTAACGGAGGCGTTAGCGTCCATTAGCGGGATCGTTAATGTCTGTTAGCGTAGGCGTTATCAAGGATTAACGGTGGCGTTAATATACATTAACGGCATTCGCAAGGAGGGCGTTAATGTACATTAACGGGTAGCCTTTGTCCCCTCTTTTGTCTCCTAGCATTTTTTGGCGACCTAACAAAAACCCTACAAATCGCCTTATAGCGTGGCGGTCCGGACGGGGCTCGAACCCGCGACCTCCGCCGTGACAGGGCGGCGCTCTAACCAACTGAGCTACCGAACCACGCATAAAAAATATGGTGGTCGCTACTGGGCTCGAACCAATGACATCCACCTTGTAAGGGTGGCGCTCTACCAACTGAGCTAAGCGACCGAAACACGCAATTTTAGCGCTTTACTTCTTGGCGTCCCCAAGAGGATTTGAACCTCTGTCGCCGCCTCGAAAAGACGGGGTCCTTGGCCGCTAGACGATGGGGACCTAAGCCGTCCGCGCTTTTTCTGGTGACCCGTGTTGGACTCGAACCAACGACCCTCTCATTAAAAGTGAGATGCTCTACCAACTGAGCTAACGGATCGGCAAAAACGCGAGGCGCAATACTAGTAAAAAAAGGCTTTAGGATCAATAAAACCAAGCGAATTTTTTAGTTTTTTCGCCATATTTTCATTTAAGCGAATATTATGTTTTGTGGGTCGCCCGCAAAAACACGCCAAAAACCGATTACGCATAGCGCTCTTTTGCGTCAACTTGCGCGATCTCTACCGCATCCGCGTCAAACCGCTCGCCGCGTCGCTCAAAGATCGCCGCGCTAAGTTTATAGCCGTAAACGCAGCCCGTATCGATTCCAAGCGCGTGCTTATCCCTTCGTATCTCTCGCGGCGTATGTCCATAGACGACAAAACCTTGATTTCCATTATACAACTCCGACCAGAAGCGGTAATCCATCGCGCCCGCGCCGACGTAGCGCAATCTCGTTAAAATCGAATATTGATCTTCGCTTAAACGATCCAAACACATCGAATTGGTCAGCCCCGCGTGCACGATCGTAAGATTGGCAATCTTAAGAAATCGCGGCGAAGCAAACAGATAAGCTACGTCGTTCGCGCTTAACTTGTCGAAAAACTCCAAATGCGCGCGCGATTCAATCGGCTCGCCCAGCTTTTTCGCCGACGCTATCTCCAGCAGTTTCTCCTCGTGATTGCCCACAATCGTTATTATGCCCTCGCTTCTTGCGTATTTAAGCGTCTCAAGCGGTTTTGGTCCTTTGCTGAAAAGATCGCCAACGCTAATTTCGCAATCATTCGCGCCGACGCCAATTTTTTGACGCAACTTGCGCCACTCGTCCAGACAGCCGTGAATATCGCCGTAAATAACGATTCGTCCCATAGACGAAAGTTTAGCTAATTAAAATAACGCTTACAAAAGGAGATCGATGAGCGAGGCGAAGCTGACAAAATTCGTTCGTTGCGCGGGTTGAGCGGGCAAAATGGGTCCGGAGGATCTAGACAAATTGCTAACGACCGACTTGCGAGGCGATCGCGATCCAAATCTGTTGCTTGGAATCGGCGACGACGCGGGCGTTTATAAATTAAGCGGCGATATAGCCATCGTCCAGACGACCGACTTCATCACGCCAATCGTAGACGATCCGCGCGAATTTGGGCGCATAGCGGCGGCAAACGCTTTAAGCGACGTTTTCGCTATGGGCGCGGAGGCAAAAACCGCCCTCGCCCTCTTTATGCGCGACGCCAAAAATACGCCCTTCGACGTCGCGCGCGAGATTTTGGAAGGCGGCGGCGAAAAAATCAAAGAGTGCGGCGCCGTTTTACTTGGCGGTCATACGACCGACGATCTTGAGCTGAAATATGGCTTAAGCGTTACGGGCGTAGTCGATCCTAAACGATTTTGGCGCAATAACGGAGCGCAAACGGGCGATCGGCTGATCTTAACCAAACCGCTTGGAATGGGCATTGTTACCACTGCGGCAAAATTCGATATGGTTACGAAAGTCGCTTTGGGCGAGGCGGTCAAATATATGTCGCGGCTTAATCTTTACGCGGCAAGGGCGGCTTTGGCGTTTAACGTTAGCGCTTGCACGGATGTTACGGGTTTTGGCTTGATTGGGCACGCGCTGGAAATGATCAGAGACGATATTAGCTTCGAGTTTGAATGGAGCAAAACGCCTTTTTTGAAAACCGCGCTTACGTTTGCTTTGGATGCCGCGCCGGGCGGAACGCTAAGAAACCGCGAGTTTGCCAAACCTAAAGTCTATTTTGAAAAATCGCTTAATCAAGAAGAAGAGCTGATTTTGTTCGACGCGCAGACAAGCGGAGGACTTTTGCTTGCGGTGGCGGGCGATCAAGCCGAAAAATGCCTAGCGGCAATCAAAAAAACGGGCGATGAAAAAGCCGCGATCGTAGGTAGCGTCCGCGATCGCGGCGTTGCGGCGGTTATCGTGGGATAAACCGCCAAATCAACCTTACGCCGCAATATCCGTAGCGGGCGCGCCGTATTGGTTTTCGCCCTCGTTCGCCTTTTGCGCCCAGAGGTAGAGATTGTAAAGCGGCGCTAAAATCCACCAGCCAACCTTGCCAATATCGTGCATTCTGCGAATGCCCGCGCTAAGCGACGGAATCAACGTCGCAAGCCCAAAAATGCTCCCTAACGGCGTAGCGGGTACGCCAAGTATGCTGATAAAAACTATGCCGTCGATGACGCCCAGCACGATCGCAATGACGATGTTTACCAGCAAGTAAGTCCAGAAATGCCGTATCGCCATTCTGCCGCTGAATACGCCGCCTTCTAACGCTTTCGCGCCGCCGCCCAAACCCTTGTATGTTCCGACGATATGGTCAAGCCATACCTGAAACCAACCCTTAACAGCCTCCATGAGACTCCTTTGGACAAAATTGTGTTGTTGCAAACGCGGATTGTATCTACGCAACGCTTAAAATCCGCGCCAAACGCAATAAACCGCCCCC
>JAISMA010000013.1 GCA_031276985.1 Helicobacteraceae bacterium
CGCTCTAAACGCGACGGAAGTAAAGGTAGGCTAAAATCGCGGTTTATTTTACGGCTATTTAAGGAAGGTTTTTGAGAACGTGTTACGCGACTGAATTAAGCCGAAACGACATAGGCAAAACGGCGGTTTTAGCGGGATGGGTGGATAGCGCGCGCGATCATGGCGGCGTTATTTTCGTTGATTTGAGGGACAAAAGCGGGATCGTCCAGCTTGTCTGCGATCCTGCCGATAGCAAGGAAGCGCACGAGGCGGCGAGCGCTCTTAGGAGCGAATTTGCGATTATCGCCGAAGGCAAAGTCCGCGCAAGAGGCGAAGGGCTGACAAACGAGCGGCTAAAAACGGGCGAAATCGAGGTGATCGTGGATAGGCTTACGATTGCCAACAAAAGCGCCACGCCGCCTTTTGAGATTGGCGATCCGAAGGTCTCCGAAGAGACGCGGCTTAAATACCGCTATCTTGATCTACGCAATCCAAAATTGCAGGAGAATTTTCGCCTGCGATCGCGGGTGAGCCACGCTATGCGCGTTAGCTTGCAAGAGCAGGGTTTTACGGAAATTGAAACGCCGATCTTGACGCGCCCGACGCCCGAAGGCGCAAGGGATTATCTCGCGCCAAGCCGCGTTCATCAGGGCGAGTTTTACGCGCTTCCGCAATCGCCGCAACTGTTTAAGCAGTTGTTAATGGTTGCGGGATTTGACCGCTACTATCAGATCGCCCGCTGTTTTCGAGACGAGGATCTTCGCGCCGATCGCCAACCCGAATTTACGCAAGTCGACGTCGAGGCGAGTTTTTGCGACGAAAACGAGATAATGGGCGCGGCTGAAAAACTGCTTAAAGCCGCGTTTGACGCCGCCGATCGCGACATTGCGATCCCGTTTGAGCGCATGAGTTACGCCGACGCGACGGAAAAATACGGCTCCGACAAACCCGATCTGCGCTACGGTTTGGAGCTAGTCGACGTGATCGATCTCTTTGCGAATACGGGTTTGAAGGTGTTCGCCGAGATCGCCAAAGACGCCAAACGCAACCGCGTCAAAGCGCTAAAAGTGGAAAACGGCGATCGGCTCACGCGAAAAGAGATCGACTATTTAACCGATTTCGTCGCCAAATTCGGCGCGAAAGGGCTTGCGTGGATCAAGCTAAAAGAGGGCGCGTTGCAGGGTCCAATCGTCAAGTTTTTAAGCGAAAGCGAGCAGAAGGCGATCGCGGATCGCCTCAAAGCCAAAGACGGCGATCTCGTCTTTTTCGGCGCGGGCGGCAAAAAAACCGTGCTGGATTATATGGGGCGGTTAAGACAGGAGATTGCGCGGCTACTCAAACTAGCCGATCCAAAAGAGCTTCGTTTCGCGTGGGTTACGGATTTTCCAATGTTCGAGCGCGGCGAGGACGGCGCGTTAAAGGCGCTTCATCACCCGTTTACAAAACCGCGCGATCTAAACGAGGGCGATCCCGAAGAGATCAAATCGATCGCGTACGACATTGTGCTTAACGGATGCGAGCTTGGCGGCGGCAGCATCCGCATTCACGACGAAGCGCTTCAACGCGAGGTGTTTAAGCTGTTAAACATATCGGAAGGCGAGCAGATCGCGAAATTCGGATTTTTGCTGGAGGCGCTTCGTTTTGGCGCGCCGCCGCACGGCGGTTTTGCGATTGGGCTGGATCGGCTGATTATGCTTATGAGCGGCGCGGAGAGCATTCGAGACGTGATCGCCTTTCCAAAAACGCAACGCGCGCAGTGTCTGATGAGCGGCGCGCCCGCGACGGCGGAAGAGGCGCAGTTAAACGAGCTTGGTTTGCGCGTTCGCAAACCGACCAAATAAACGCAAAGGAGTCAAAGATGAAAAAGTTATTTCTAGCCATTGGAGCGCCCGGTAGCGGCAAAACGACGGACGCCGATCGCATAGCCAAAAACTGTCCCGAAAAGATCGCGCACTACAGCACGGGCGATCTGCTTCGCGCCGAAGTCGCAAGCGGAAGCGAGCGCGGCAAGGCAATCGACGGGTTCATAAGCAAAGGCAATCTCGTGCCGCTTGAAATCGTGGTTAACACAATCGTAAGCGCGATCAAAGAAAGCGACAAAGACGCGGTGATCATCGACGGTTATCCGCGTAGCGTCGATCAAATGCAGTCGCTTGATTCAATCCTCAAAAACGAAAAAAGCGTGAAACTCGCGGCGGTGATCGAGGTGGAAGTTAGCGAAAAAACCGCCAGAGAGCGAGTGCTAGGGCGCGCGCGCGGCGCGGACGACGACGAAAGCGTTTTTGAAAACCGCATGAAAGTCTATTCGGAGCCGATCGAGGAAATTCGCAAGTTTTACGGCGTAAAAAATCTGCTCAAAAAGATCGACGGCGAGCGGACGATTGACGAAATCGTCGGCGAGATGAACGAGTTCATTCAATCCAAATTATAAGAGGGCAAAATGGATATTTCAAAGTTAGGCGCGGGTGAAAATCCGCAAAAAGTTACGGCTGTTATCGAGATACCTTACGGCTCAAATATCAAATACGAGCTTGACAAGGAAAGCGGCGCGATCGTAGTAGATCGGGTGATGTTTTCATCGGTTTTCTACCCCGCGAATTACGGCTTTGTGCCAATGACGCTTGCCGACGACGGCGATCCCGCCGATATTCTGGTATTGGGCGAATACGCCGTAGCGCCTGGCGCCGTAATCAAATGCCGATTGATCGGCATGCTGGTAATGGAGGACGAAAGCGGTATGGACGAGAAGCTAATCGCCGTTCCGCACTCCAAAATCGATCCGCAGTTTGATCGC
Organism: Helicobacteraceae bacterium; assembly: GCA_031276985.1. Lineage (GTDB taxonomy): Bacteria > Campylobacterota > Campylobacteria > Campylobacterales > SZUA-545 > JAIRNH01. Next base: position 2,774 of record JAISMA010000013.1, read on the forward strand.
GTTGAAAAGCTGGGCGATCTGCCTGAAATTACGCTTAAACGGATCAAAAACTTCTTTGAAACCTACAAAATTCTCGAACCGGGCAAATGGGTTAAAGTCAAGGATTTCAAAGGGTTGGACGAAGCCAAAGCCGCGCTGGATAAGGCGATCGCCGCTTATAAAGGCTGACGTTTGGGTCGATCGCGTTTGCCATTATTAGCGCGATCGGCTTAATAAGCCAACTTTAATGTGGAAAAAGAGTGATAGAAAAAGATAAAGCGCTACGCAAAGAACTTAGAAAAGAAGAGGCGCTAAAATACGCTGTCTTTATAGCGTTGATAGGCGTTATAACAAGCCTTCCAATTGTATTTTATAGAAACCAGCCAGACGGATTCTTTGTTACGTTTGTTTGGGCTTTTGGCGGTTTTCTTTCGGGCTATATTTCTTGGCGAATAATAGGAGGCAAAAGCAAAACCGCCGCGTTTTTCACGGGCTTGCTTGCGGGCTTACTTATCTTGCTATTTGCTCCGCTGTTGCTCTGGTGCGTTTTAACGTTAATAGATGCCCACTCGAATCTCATTGAAGATTTAATTAAATCCGTTATCTTATCCCTCTTATTTTTTCAGCTGGGCATTTGTATGTTTGGCTGGTTTGTCGTTCCGCTTTCAATCGTCATTGCCTTTATCCTCCGCCATAAAATCCGCAAACAAACCTCCCCCGCAAACAAATATGAACAAAGATGAAGCGCTACGCAAAGAACTTAGAAAAGAACAGGCGCATATATACGCCGCTTTTAGCGCGCTGTTCGGTATTGGCGCAAGCGTTATTATATCTTCGCTTAGTGAAGTAAGCATAGTTTATCTTATGCCTGCTTGGACGTTTAGCGGTTTCATTTCAGGCTATATTTTTTGGCGAATAATAGGAGGCGAAAGCAAAACCGCCGCGTTTTTCACGGGCTTGCTCGCTGGCTTATTTAGTATGATACTTGCTCCGCTGTTATTTTTTAGCGTTTTTTTATTATTTCGCGACGCTTTATCTTTTAATGCTATTGACGTTTTGTTTTGGCTGGTTTTTATGTCTTTTATTATGGGTATTCCTATGATAAGCTGGTTTGTCGTTCCGCTTTCAATCGCCGTCGCCTTTATTTTTCGCCGCAAAATCCGCAAACAAACCGCCCCCGCAAACAAATATGAACAAAGATAAAGCGGTGCACAAAGAACTTAGAAAACAGCGGGCGCTAAAATATGCCGTTTATAGCGCGCCGATCGGTATTACCGCAATGGATCCTCTAGCTTCTGTCTTTAACGTATTCGTATTTTTTGCGATGATTTTTTTAATGTTTAACAGTTTCGTTTCAGGCTATATTTTTTGGCGAATAATAGGAGGCGAAAGCAAAACCGCCGCGTTTTTCACGGGCTTGCTTACGGGTTTATTTAGTATGATACTTGCTCTGCTGTTAGTTTATGTCTTTTATTTATTATTCTATCTCGCCATTTATTTGTTATTGGGCGGCGTTTCATATTCTGAAGGTTTCGGTTCCGCAATTTTATTAGCTATTATGTTGGAATTCTTTAAGATAAGCTGGCTTGTCGTTCCGATTTCAATCGTCATCGCCTTTATTGTGCGCCACGACTGCAAAATAAGCTGGTTTGTCGTTCCGCTTTCAATCGCCGTCGCCTTTATTCTCCTTCACGCATTTGACAACTAAACCGTCCCCGCAAACAAAGACCAATCGTTACCGTAAAATCTCCAACCCCCAACCTATCGCGTTCTTCATAGTTTGCGCCGTTTTCCAATCGTTATCGTAAAATTTGCCAATTGCCAACCCTTTCGCGTATTATCCTAAAACATACCAACCGCCAATCTCGTCCCGCATTCTCTAAAAACAAAACCGTTCGCTCTGTCTTTTACGATCGATCGCGCCCAACCTCCCGCCAGCCCCTCCCGTCGTTCGCCGAAGCAACGCTTTGCGGCGCTCTGGCGCATAGTCGCCCAATCCACTCCCTAAACCTTCGCGCTGTCTCAACCCAATCGCAACCCCAGATCGTCATTCTCCGAAGCGGCGCAAAGCGACGCTCGGCGAAGGCGGGAATCAAGTCAAAAGCCTTTACGAATGCCGTTTACTCGCAATTCTTTTTAGGTAATGGATTCCCGCCTACGCGGGTATGACGAGAGGATGCAGGTATGACGTTTTATTCGTTTGCTTTTTTGCAGAAACGGCGGGAGAAGCAAAAACGAAGCGCGGCGAAAGTTTAGAAGTTAGCGGACGCGAAGCGCGGCAATCGCAAAGCGGATGTTTAGAGGCGGGCGATCGGCAGCGCAAAAACAGGCTGAAACGCTTATCGAAATCGGTAAAATCGAATGCGGAGAACGCCATACCCGCAACTTCTTATATCATAACCCGCGACACCCGCGACAATCAACAGCGTACAAATAAGCGTAATCGCGATCCAATCGTAATCATAAGACGAGCGTTTAGAAGCGGGCGATCGTAGCGCCTATGCCGCCCATATTTGCGGGCGCTTGCATAAACTCCTTCACCCGCGGATGAGCCTTTAGCGCTTCGCGCACGACGCGGGCAAGTTTGCCGCTTCCCACGCCGTGTATGATAATCGCCTCGTCAAAGCCCGCAAGTAGCGCGTCCGATAGAAATTTATCGAGTTTTTCAAGCGCTTCCTCCGCCCTTAATCCGTGCAAATCCAGCGTAAAACTCGCCGTTTGCGGTTTTTGCGCCGTGATTTTCGTTTGAGCCTTTGGCGCGATCGCCGCGCGTTTAAGCTCGCTTAAAGGCGCGTATATCCGCCCGCTTTCGCCCTCTATAACGGCGTAATCGCCCTTGATCGACGCAATCGCGCCGACCATTCCGATATATTTCGCGCCGTCGCCAACTTTGAAGCGCTCCGTTTCGGTCTTGATTTGCGGCGCGGCAATCGCGGTTTTTAGCGCGTTCGCGGCGTTTAGGGCGCGATGACGATCGGCTTCGTTTTCGGCGCGCGCCGCCAGCTTTGCCGCCTCGATCGCGGCGCGATATTCGCGTTCCAACTCGCCGCGCAGCTTTTCGTATTCGGCTTTTTGCGTTTCGCGTTCGGCGCTTAGCGCGTTTTTGCGGCGCGCAAGTTCCGCTTGCTCTTCGTCCAATTCGGCGATCTTTTGGCGCGTTTGGCGCTCCAACTCGCTTGACCGCTCGATGAGATCGTTTAGCCGCTCCCGATCCTCGCCATATTCGCGCTTCGCCTCGCTCACTATCGTATGCGGCACGCCGTAACGTTGCGCGGTTTCAAAGGCGTAGCTGCGCCCAATCGTCCCCCGCATAAAATCAAAAAGAGGCTTTTGCCGCGCCTCGTCGTAGAGCGCGGCGATCAACTCTACGCGGTCGTCCCGCGCCGTCAACGCCGCAAGCCGTTTATGGTGCGTAACGGCGATGATAAGCGATCCGCGCTCGCTCAAGCGCTCCAGCATAACCTTAAACAAACTCGCCGCCTCGTCGCCGTCCGTGCCAAGCTCGATCTCATCGACGCCAATCAACAGATTCTCCCTGCCAAAAAGCGCCGCGAATTGCGTCATTCGTCCCGCAAACGTGGAAATGTCGTTTTTGGCGTTTTGCGGATCGCTCAAAATCGCCTCGATACCCTTGAAACGCCCGACGACGCTTTTATGCTCGTCAATCTTCATTGGTATTAAATGCCTCGCCATTAGCGCGGCGGAGAGCGCCGACTTTAGCAGCATGGTTTTGCCGCCCGCGTTCACGCCCGTAACGACGACGATCGGCTTGGAAAAATCGACGCAGATTGGCTTTGGATTTTTAAGCGCGGGGTGGCAAAAGTTTGACAACGCGATTTTTTTCGCGCCGCTTGACTGCAAAATCGAAAGATTTCGCGCTTTCGCAAATTCCGCCCGCGCCGCCAAAGCGTCGAAGCGATCAAACGCCGCGTTAATAAACCGCAAATGTTTCGTTTGGTCAAACAGCGAAGCGGAGTATTGGCGCTCGATTGCGGCGATTGCGTTTAGTCGCTCGTTTTCCAAATCCTCAATCGCTCGTTTAAGCTCGCTTAAAGCTCTTGGCGCGACGTAGAAAAATCCCGCTTGAGTGCGATCCATAACGCGCCCGCTTAAAACGCGGTTAAAGCCGCCGCGAAGCAGCAAAGTCTCCTCGCCATGCGCGATATGCGTCTGCCTATCGACCAGATACGGCGCGAGTTTTGAGTCGCTCGCCAAACGGGTCAGCAAACGCCCTATTTGCGTTTTTTTTTCATTGATCGCCGTTTTTAGCCGCGAAAGCTCCGCGTCGGCGACTTCGCCGTTCAGGTCAAACGCCGCCGATATGTTTTTAAGCGGTTTTTCAATTTCAATCGCCGCGATCCACTCGCCGATTTTGCCTTGATATTCTCTAAGTTTTAGCGCCTCGAAAAAGCGGGCGATTCGCGCAAAATCGTACAATTCGTCCAATTTGGCGATTCCGCGCTTGAATAGTCTCGCAATCGCGCCGTCAAGATTTTGAACGCGCGGCGCAACGGGAATCTCAAGCGCCTTTATTTCGCTCAAAAAAATCGCGTTTTGCCGCTCGTCGCCGTCGATTGCGAATGATTTCTCGCGCGCGAAAAAAGCGGATAACGCCGCAAAATGCTCGTCAAGATCGAGTTGTTCTATCAGCCGTTTCATTGCGGCATATTAGCGCCTGCGCGATCAAACGCGAAACGTTGCG
>JAISMA010000031.1 GCA_031276985.1 Helicobacteraceae bacterium
CTTGCGTTTAATCCCGCTAGGATCATCGCGCTTTTAACCTGCGCGGAACTAACGGGGCTTTCGTACTCAAACGACGCAAGAAGCGGATTGCCGCGAATGGCAAGCGGCGCGAAACCGCACTCGCCGCGCCCGTCGATCGCCGCGCCAATCGCCTTCAGCGGCTTGGTAACGCGCTTCATCGGACGGCTGTTTAGGTATTTGTCGCCGCTTAAAACGAAAAAACCTTTTTGCGCCGCAAGCAATCCCGCGTAAATTCGCATAGCGGTGCCCGCGTTGCCACAATCGAGATAATCGCTAGGCTCTTCGATCGCGCTTGGCGGCTCTATCTTTAAGAGATCGTCGTCCCACGCGACTTTCGCGCCAAGCCGTTTGGCGATTTCAAGCGATCGCAACGTATCTTCGGCGCGCAAAAAACCGCTCGCTGTCGAGACGCGATCGCTTAAAAGCGAAAACATCGCGAATCTATGCGAGATCGATTTGTCGCCCGCAAGCGCGTCGACCGCGCCCGCTACGGTTTTTGACGGCGCGGCGATCCAGCGTTTCATCGCAACGCGGCTCCGAAACTTGCCTTCAGCTTGTCCAAAACGCGATCCGTAATTTTCGCGATCTCCTCTTCCGAAAGCGTTTTATCAAAGGCGCGTATAACAAGCCGAAGCGTCAAACTGCGCTTGTCGCCCAGACTTGGATCGTCGTAGAGATCGATCGCCAAAATCTTTTGCAAAGCGGCGTCGGCGATTGATTCAATCGCGCTTTTCACCGCGCCAAACTCGACGTTTTTGTCGATGACGACGCTTAGATCGCGCTCGATTGGCTGCAGTTTGCTAAATGGTTTCGCTCGCGGCTCGCGCTCTTGCGTCGCGCCAAGATCAATTCGCGCCACAAACGTCGCCTCGCGCAGATCAAAGCGTTTGGCGATATGCGGCGCGAGTTTGCCGATTTCGCCAATCGGCTTGCCGTCCGCGATTATTCGCGCCGCCTGTCCCGCTTGCAAATAGGCGATTTGCGCGTTTGCAAGCGAAAAGTCAAACGTAGCGCCCGCGATGAGCCGCGCAAAGCCAAAAAGATCAATATCGTCGACTTTGCCGCGATTTTGGATATTTGGCGACTCTTTTTCGCCGCTGAAAACAAAGGCGATTTCGCGCGAATGAACGCGGTTTTCGTCGTAAATGTCGCCGATTTCAAACAGCCTCGCGCTCGATCTGCCTTTGGCGCGGTTTCTAGCGGCGGCTTCCAACAGATTGATCAGTAGCGTAGGACGCAGGGCGTTCAGGTTTGAAGCGATCGGATTGGCGACGTTCAGATTTGGCGCGATCGGCTTAAAGCCAAACGCGGTCGCAAGGCTTTGATCGCAAAACAAAAAATGAATCGATTCGTAAAATCCGATCGCGGCGGCGCGATGAGCCAAACCGCGCTCAAAGCGAAAATATTTCCAGCCTTCGGAAGCGGCGCGATCGGTTCGCGTCAGAAGCGGCTTCGGCTCGATCTGATCCACGCCCATAATACGCGCTACCTCTTCGGTCAAATCCGCGTCGTTTAGCAGATCGTGCCGCCAAATCGGAGGCGCGACTAAAAAACTCTGTTGATCGCCGTTTGATCGCACTTTCGCGCCAAGCCGTTTGAGGATTTCGACGATCTTGTTCTTGTGAATGTCGCGCCCGATAAGCGCGCTTACGTCGCTCGCGCTAACCGAGATCATACGGGCTTCGACTTTAGGCTCGCAACCAAGCGATTCGGCGTAGAAACGGCTTGGCGAAAAGCGCGAAACCAAAGCGCAAAAAAAGCGCGCGCCAAAAGCCAAGTTCGGATCGCTGCCTTTGACGACTCTGTTAAACAGCGCGTCGCCTTTTAATTTGCGATCGTAGGCGATTTTGGCAATCTCTTCGGGCGGCGCGAAAAACGCCTCAAAAACGATAATGCGGCTGTTGTCGTTGGCGGCGAAACTAAGATCGGCGTCAATGCCTATCCGCTCGATCGTTTTGCCGTTTTTTTCCTCTATAAGCAGGTTTAGCCCGTCTCGTTTGACCACTCGCAGTTTGGCTTTCATCTCGTCGCCGCCGATCGTTTTAAGATCGTAAGCGCGAAATAAAACGCCCGTCGTTAGCGAGGCGTACGCCGTTAACGCGTCAATCGCCGCGTCGCAAAGCGCGTCCGACCACGCGAGGCGAAGCCGCGCTATAAGCGGCAGTTCCAGCCCTAGATTCTCAATCGCGTAGATTAGCGCGCTTGCCGTCGTTTCGGGTTCGCTTGTGAGGTGCAAAATGCGTCCGATTCCGTTCGGGTTTTTGGAAACGCGCGCGCTAGGCTCGCCGTGAAGCTGAACGTCCAGCGCCGCCGAAAGCTCCCGCGCCAAACCAAAAACGCTAAGGCAGTCGCCGCGATTTGGCGTAAGCTCGATCTCGAAAATCGTATCGGCTAAAGCGGCGTATTCGTTTAATTTCGCGCCGATCGCAGGCTCGCCGATTGAGTTATCAAGCGGCAAAATTCCGTCGTTTAACTCGCCCAAGCCAAGCTCTTTGGCAGAGCAGATCATGCCGTAGCTTTTTACGCCGCGCAATTCGGCTTCCTTAATCTCCAAGCCGTTTGGCAGTTTCGCGCCGATTAACGCGACGGGAACAAACTGCCCCGCCTCGACGTTTTTCGCGCCGCATACGATCGTTAGTTTTTCGCCCGTATCGACTTCGCACGCGCTTAACTTGTCCGCGCCCGCGTGCCGCTCTTTGCTTAAAACTTTGCCGACGACGACGCGATCGTCAAAGGTTATTTTCTTAACGCTCGCGACCTCGTGCCCGATTCGCACAAAAGTTTGCGCGATCATTTCGTCGCTAACGTTATCTAAAGGCAAAAATTCGTTTAGCCAAGCTCTAGTTACAATCATCTGAACCGCTCCAAAAGATCAAGATCGCCTTCATACAGCGATCTTAAATCGCCCGCGCGGTATTTAAGCGTCGCCAGCCGTTCCACGCCCATGCCAAAAGCGTAACCGCTTACGTTTTCGTAACCGACCGCCTTAAAAACGTTCGGATCGACCATGCCGCAACCTAGCACTTCAAGCCAACCCGTGTTTTTGCACATTCGACAGCCTTTTGAGCCGCAGAATACGCAGCCCACGTCGACCTCCGCGCTAGGTTCGGTGAAAGGGAAAAAACTTGGGCGAAAGCGTACGGAAAAGTCGCCAAAAAAGCTATTTAGAAAATCTTCCAGAATATGCTTAAGATTGGCAAAACTGATCGCGCCTTTTTCATCGACGACAAGCCCTTCGACCTGATGAAACATCGGCGTATGCGTCAGATCGTAATCGCGCCTGAAAACCGCGCCGGGCGCGATCATCTTAAACGGCGGTTTTTGGCTTAACATCGCGTGAATTTGGACGTTGGACGTATGCGTGCGAAGCGCCATGCCGTCGTTCATATAAAAGGTGTCCTGCATTTCGCGCGCGGGATGGTGTTTTGGCAGGTTCAGCGCCTCAAAGTTGTGAAACTCATCCTCGACCAAAGGACCCGTTTTAAGATCGAAGTTCATGCCAAGAAAATACTCGACGATCTCTTCCATAGCGCGGTTAATAGGGTGAAGCGAGCCGCCCAAATCGGAAAAATCAAACAGCGTAACGTCGATCGCCTCTTTGGACGCTTTTACGTCAAACTCTTCGCGCTCTAAAACGGCTTTTCGCGCCGCAATCGCGTTTGAAAGCTCCTCTTTTTGCAGATTTAGCGCAGCCGCGATTTTGGCTTTTTCGTTTGGCGCGGCGTTTTTGAGAGACGAAAAACCCTCGCTAATAGCGCTTTTTTTGCCCAACAACTCAACGCGCAGCTTTTCAAGCGCGTCGATCGAGGGCGCTAAATTTATTCGCTCAGTATAGTTCAATTGCAAGCCTTTGGTGATTTATGGGCGCAATTGTAATGAATACGTTGTTAATATATGTTTCAAACTGCCCTAAGGAGACAAAATGACCATATTTACCAAAATCATCAACCGCGAAATCGCGGCAAACCGCGTCTATGAAGACGACCATACGCTCGCGTTTCACGACGTCGATCCGCAAGCGCCCGTGCATATTCTGGTCATACCCAAAAAAGAGGTGAAAGACTTTCAATCGTGCGATAGCGAAACGATCGGCTATCTGCTTTACGCCGCGCAAGCCGTCGCCAAGAAGCTCAAGCTCGACGAAAGCGGCTATCGCGTGGTGATCAACAACGGGCGCGACGCGGGTCAAGAGATAGCGCATCTGCATTTGCACATATTAGGCGGCGCGAAGCTAGGACACATTCGCCACCAAGACCGAACAAAGCGCGACTCTTAACCCCGCGTTTCGCGCCGATCGCGGTCGCTTCTCGTCGTTCCCGCGACAAGCCCTTGCAAAGGCAAGGGACGCGACAGCTTGCAAAGCAAACGTATATCGCTATGGAAGGCGGGCATCCAAAAAAGAAAGTTAAAGACTTTACAATTGACGATCAAACCGCGATCGTTTGAAAAGCTAGATACTAGCTTTCGCGGGTATGACAATTGGCATAAATTGATTGGTTTTTTGACTGCGAGAGAATCAATTCAAGGTTATAATTTAATGATTTGAATTAAACTTCAAACAAAGGGTTAGTATGAAGCGGAAGGCAATGATGTTAAATGGGGTTGGCGTGAAATGGAAGGCGGTTGTTGCGGCGCTGTCGGCGGTAGCGCTGATGTTGGCGTTGGGTTTTGCGGGTTGCGAAAGCAAATCGGACGCAAAATCCTCCGCAAACGCTGGAGATGATATTCCGTCGGGCTACACAAAAGAGGGCGGGGAGATTGTGAACGGGTTTGTGCTTCCGCCGTATCCCGATCCGAAGATCAACGATTCGACGTTGCTTGGAATTGATTCAAACAATAACGGTGTTAGAGACGATGTGGAACGCTGGTTGATATTCAAATACAAAGACGATCATAAGATCGTAACTGAGATTGGGTTTCAGATTGGAAGGGCTCATCAATTTATGCTTGCTAATCCTGATAAACCCGAAGAGGCAAGAAAGCTAATAAATGGGGCGCAGGATTGCAATTGGTA
>JAISMA010000128.1 GCA_031276985.1 Helicobacteraceae bacterium
GCTTGCCGTTTGCGTCGCGTTTGGCGCAAATAGCGCAAAAGAAGCGTTTGAGCGCGGTTCGGCGGCTGGAAATCAAGGCAATTTTCAAGAAGCGATCAAGCATTACACGCAAGCGATCAGGATTGATCCAAATTACGCAAACGCTTACAACAATCGCGCCGCCGCTTACACCGTTTTGAGCGATCTAAAAAGCGCCGCGAAAGATGCCAAAAAAGCGTGCGAACTTGGCGATTGCAACGGCTTACAATATTTAGAAGCAAACAACCTCCTAAGCAATTAAATGGAAACGACAAACAAAGCTGAAGCTGATAGCGCAAAAATGGCTTACGAGCGCGGCTTAGCGGCATATGAGCAAGGCAACTTTCAAGAAGCGATCGATCAATATACGCAATCGATCGCAATAGATCCGAATAACGCGGAGGTTTATTGGAATCGCGGAGTCGCTTACGGTAATTATTCGGGCGATTTTAATCGGTCAATCGAGGATTTCACAAAAGCGATTGAACTCGATCCAAATTACGCAAGAGCTTATAGCAATCGCGGAGTTTGCTATTGCAAAATAAGCGAATATAAAAAAGCGCTCGCGGATTTAAAGCGGGCGTTAAAAATCAATCCGAATTACGCATGGGCATACTACTCTCGCGCGGACGTTTACTACGATCTGGGTAAAACAGACAAAGCGCTTGCCGATATTAATTGGGCAATCGAACTCGATCCGAATTATGCGAACGCTTACATATATCGCGGACTTATTTATATTGCCTTACGCGATTATAAAAAAGTGATAGAAAATTGCAATCAAGCCACTAAAATAAATCCGAACATTGCAGTCGCTTACTATAATCGTGCGATTGCTTATTATGGTTTAGACAATACAAATAAAGCGCTTAGAGATTACTCGAAAGCTATTAAAATCAATCCGAACTATACGGACGCTTATAACAATCGCGGACTTGCCTACGCTAAGTTAAAAGATTTCAAAAAAGCCATCGCCGATTTCACAAAAACGATCGAGATTGATCCAAACTATGTAATGGCTTATAGTAATCGCGCTCTTGCTTACAAAGATTTAGGCGATCTGAAAAACGCCGCGAAAGACGCTAGGAAAGCGTGCGAACTTGGCGATAACTATGCGTTAGAGTATCTAACGCAAAATAAACTATTAAGCGATTAACCGCGGTTTTGGGCTTGCGATCGCCGCGCTCTGACGTAATAACCGATTGTCAATCGCCGCGCGTAAATCGCTCGATTGTTCGCAAATATGATAACATTCGCGCAAAACTGGACGAAAAATGCTTGATCGATATATCGCTTGGCTCTATTTACGCTATACGACTTTGATCCTATTTGCGCTGACGGCGTTTTTCGTGGGCATGGACACCCTGAGCGCCGCTTCAAAACTGCCCGATTCGGCGAATCTGATTTTGCTTTTTGGGCTGTTTCGCGCCGCTAGAGCCCTTGATATTATTCTGCCGCTTTCGCTGGTTTTTGGCGCGATCGCGGCAAACATTCGGCTTATTCGCTCAAACGAACTTGTGGCGCTTTATAGCATGGGCGCGTCGCGGCTAAAAACGCTTAAACCATTTGCGGCGGTTTCGCTTGCAATCGCGTGCGCTTATATCGCGCTGTGTTGCACGCAATTTGTATACCTTAGCGATAAAGCCAACGCGATCAAACAAAAGCGCGATTTTTCCACTATTACGCAAGATCTTTTTATCCGTTACGACAATCGTTTTATTTATATTCGCGAGCTTTTGCCGCTTCAAAACGAAGCGCGGGGACTCGATATTTTGGAGGTTTCAGACGGCGATCTTTCGCGCCTTATTCGCGCTAAAAAAGGCGTTTTCAAAGACGGCGTTTGGCTGCTTAACGACGTGTCGATCGTAACCAAACCGCGCGATTTAACGCTTGGCGGCGCGGGCGTTGTCGCGCAAAAACAAGAAAGCATGACGGAGCTTCGCGGATTTCGTCCCGACATTATGGACACAATCTACGAGCAAAAATTCACATATAGCCTAATCGACGCGGCGCGGGCGTGGATATTATTTGCCGATCAGGACATAAATACCTATCGTATTCGCAGCATACTATACGCCACAATTATATTTCCGCTTTTCGCGCCGTTATTTGCGTCGCTTATATTTGCGTACGCGCCGATTAGCCCTCGTTTTTTTAATATGGCGATGTTCAGCTCAATATCGATTTTATTAGTTTTGACGGCGTGGGGCGCGTTATACTCTTTGGCGCAGGCGGCGAAAAACGGCGCTATATCTCCCGAAGCGGCGCTTTTGCTTCCGTTTGCGTTAAGCGTTACGATTGCGGGTTTTATCCTCAAGAAAAAACTATAACCTTTAATCGCGGAAGCGGCGATAAGACATTACTAATGACGATTGATCCCGCGATTGTATTAAACGCTAAATTTCCGCTTGCGCGGGAATGACGATTGGCGTATCCAGCGATCTAAGGCATTCCGAGCGCGAGTTTGCCGTCTTTCACCGTGTACACTTCGTCGCAACGAGAGAGCGTGCTTAATCTGTGCGCGACGACGAGCAAAGTTTTGTTTTTCGCCGCGTCGTAGATTTCGTCCATAATCTTCGCTTCCGTTTCGTTGTCCAGCGCGCTTGTCGCCTCGTCCAAAACCAAAATGTCGGGCGCGCCGTACAAAGCGCGGGCGATCGCGATTCTTTGCTTTTGCCCGCCGCTAAGCAAAATGCCGCCGTCGCCCACTCGGGTTTTAAGTCCGTCGTGTCGAAGCAGAAAATCGTAAATATTGGCTTGATTCAAAACCTTCGTAATCTCTTCTTCGTCGTACGGCTTGCCAAAAGCCACGTTTTCGGCTACGTTTCCGTCAAATAGATAAACGTCTTGCGGAATGTATCCGATCTTTTTGCGCCAGCTTTTGACGTTTTCGCGGCTTAAAACCTCGCCGTCGATCAAGATCGCGCCGCTTTGGGGTTCATACACGCCGCATATTAGATCGACAAGCGTGCTTTTGCCGCCGCCGCTCGCGCCGCAAAAGCCTATTTTGCGCCCTTTTGGAATGGTTAGAGTTAGATTTTTGATAATAGGTTTTGCGGGATCAAAGTAGAAACCAAGATCGCTTAAAACGATCTCTTTTTCAAAAGTTACGGATTTGTCGCCTTCGTTTGGCGCGATCGCGGATAGATCGTTAAACGCGAGCGGCACGACGTGCCGATACGATTGAATCTCGTTAAACGCGTAGGTAATTCTTTGCGCGGAAGGCAACAGGCGGTATAAAACCAGCGCGAACATCGATACGATCGGCACGATCGCCGAAGCGTCTTGATATTTAGCTATGACGTAAATCACCAATGAACACAAAATAACAAAACCCATCGTCTCGATCGACACGCGAGGAAGCGCGCTTAGCGTTTGCGAGGTAACGGCGTTTTTTAGCAGTTGCGCGACGCGATGCGAAAATCCGTCCGCGATTTCGGGCGCGTTTCCCATTATCTTGATGATCTTAAAATTGCCGAAAGCCGATTGAAGCGTCTCGTACATAAGCGAGTTTATATCGGAACTCTTGACGCCAAGCTTATGAACGCGCCTCGAAATCGTTTTCAGCACGAGGAAAATCTTCACGATCAAGATCGCGGTTAAAACGAGCGTGATCTTCCAATGCACAAACCACGCGGTCGCGTAAAGCGCGACAAAGACGAAAAGTTCGGCGCACAGCGTCATCAGCGATCTGAGCAGATTTGCGATTTGCTGCGAATTGTTCATAACGCTTTTGACGAGCTTGCCCGCGTTTTGACGCGCGAAATCGGCGTAGCTTAGATCCAGCGTTTTGATAAAGAGCCGTCTTTTTAGATCTTCGCCGCCGCCGACGGCAAAACGCGCCGTAAGGTAGACTTGAAAAAACAAAAGCAGGGCGCGAAAAAGATAAAAAACGATCAGCGCCAAACCGAAGGCAATGGTAAATTCCGCCGCGTTTTGAAAGCCCAGATAATCGCAAACCGCCTTGTAACGCGCATCCGTTTCGACAAGCGACGGGTTGGTAGCCGCCGCCACGAAAGGCATAATCGCGCCCAATCCAACGGTCTCCACAAGCGCGATCGCGACGCTGTACAGCACAAGAAAAACGAAGAAAATCCGCTTCCGTTTCCCGAAGATAAATGATAATTGCTTGAAAAATTCCCGCATTCGCCGTTTTCTAAATTTGTTTGTAATTGTAAGTTCGCTATGCTTACAAGTTATGAAGTACTTTGAAGCGACCCTGATTGCACGGGGCAAAAAAGAGGTGCATAACTTTTTGGCGGTCGATCGCAAGGAGGCGATGAGTATCGCCCAAAGCGGCGGTATGGTGGTGCAGGTTAAAGAGGTGGCGATGCCGATCGTCGCTCGCCTGCAGGTGCTAAAAGACGAAATCGAAAGCAAGGTATTCACCGGACCGGTGAAGGCGCAGGATTGGATCGTGGCGATGCGGCAGATGGGAGTTATGCTAAACGCCGGCATTTCGCTATCCGACGCGCTGGGAGAGGCGGCAAGCGCGACGCAGGATAAAAAGGCGAAGCGAATCTTGTTTCAGGCGCTTGAAGACGTGGAAGCGGGCTTTAGCTTGTCGATTTCGCTTGAAAAAAGCAGGGCGCAGGTAGGCGCGATCACAATGGCGCTAATTACGCTCGGCGAAAAAACGGGTACGCTCGCCGAATCGATGTTGAAACTCGCCGATATGGCAGAGGAGATCCGCGATAACCGCGCGAAAGTGAAAAAGGCGACCACAATGCCTAAAATCACGTTGTTGGCAATGGCGGCGGCTTTCGTGATACTGATTATGCAGGTGGTGCCGAAGTTTCAATCGGTTTTCAGCAAACTCGGCGCGGATTTGCCGGCTCCAACGCTTGCGCTGATTGCCATTGAAGGGTTTCTAACAGCGTATTGGTATTACTTGCTAATCGGCATTATCGCGATGGTTTTCGCGCATAACTGGGCGATGAGGAACCGTCCAAAATACGAGCTTGCCTTCGATCAGTACATTTTAAGGGTATATCTGATCGGAAGCATGCTCAGTCTTGGCTTTTACAGCCGGTTTATGATGATCTTCGGTCAGTTGATCCGTTCTGGTATCCCGCTTACGGAGTCTATGGCTACATCGGGCGGCACGATCGAAAATAGCTACGTGCGCCTAAAGCTGGCGGAAGCAGGAAGAGGCATCGGGCAGGGCAAGCAGCTGTCGACCGCGCTTGATGAAACAACGCTTTTTGAGCCGATGGTTTTGCAGATGATCCGATCAGGCGAATCAAGCGGCGAGCTTGACACAATGCTAGAACGCATCGGCGAGTATTATCGTATGCGCTTTAACCACCTAATCGACAACTTTGCGGCTTTGTTGGAGCCAATCTTAATGCTCTTTATGGGCGTTCTCGTGCTGTTTTTGGCGCTTGGCATTATGTTGCCGATGTGGGATATTTCCAGCGCGGCGATGGGAAAAACCAAGTAAAAGCGCGGAATTAAGCGATTGGTCAGGACTCTTTCCGGCATTCAACCTTCGGGCGCGTTCCATATAGGCAACTATTTTGGAATGATCGCCCAACTGATCAAGGCGCAGCAAAGCGAGGATGTTTTCGCCTTTATCGCCAACTATCACGCGATGACAAGCGTTCTTGACGGCGCTCGCTTAGCCGATCAAACCCGCGAAGCCGCGATCGCTTTTTTAAGTCTTGGAATCGATCCGTCGCGATCGACCTTTTGGCTTCAAAGCTCCGTTCCAGAGGTATTGGAGCTATATTGGATATTGAGCCAACACGCGCCGATCGGTCTTTTGGAGCGCGCGCACAGCTACAAAGACAAAGTCGCCAAAGGTTTGTCGCCCTCGCATGGCTTGTTTAGCTATCCCGTGTTGATGGCGGCGGATATTTTGCTGTTTGACGCGGATGCGGTGCCTGTGGGTAAAGATCAAATTCAGCACGTGGAGATCGCCCGCGATATAGCGATCAAGTTCAACAACGCGATCGGCGGCGAGTTGTTGCGGTTGCCCGATTTTCGCGTGGAAGACGACGTCGCCGTCGTGCCGGGCATAGACGGCGCTAAAATGAGCAAGAGCTACGGCAACACAATCGAAATTTTTACCGATCGCAAAACGCTGGAAAAGCGAATCAAGCAGATCGTAACCGCGCCGATACCTTTGGAAGCGCCAAAACAATGGGAAAACGACGCGGTTTATCGGCTATGCGCGCTTTTTCTTGACGAAAACGGCAAAGCGGCTCTGCAACGGCGCTACGAAAAAGGCGGCGAAGGACACGGACATTTCAAAGCCTATTTGACCGAACTAATATGGGAGTATTTCGCCGCCGCGCGCGCGCGAAGCGAAGAGCTAAAACGCGATCCTTCCAAAGTCGATAAAGCGCTGGCGATTGGAGCAGAAAAAGCCCGCGCAATCGCCAAAGCAAAAATGGCTCGAATCAGATCCGCAGTCGGCATTATTTAGCGCCGATAATTTCAAATCTACAATCGCCTCGCGCAGACCAATCAAGGTTATTAAACCGCAAATTCGGTAAAAACGCTTTTTCAAATCGGAAACTAAGGATTAAATATGTCTTTGCTCATCACCGAAGATTGTATCGCTTGCGACGCATGCCTCGACGAATGTCCAAACGGCGCGATTGAAGAGGGCGATCCGATCTACGTTATCGATCCGGACTCTTGTACGGAGTGCGTGGGGCATTACGACGAACCCGCGTGCGTCGCCGTTTGTCCCGTTGATTGCATAACGCCCGATTCGGACAACGTGGAAAGCGC
>JAISMA010000197.1 GCA_031276985.1 Helicobacteraceae bacterium
GTAATGCTTGATCGCTTCTTGAAAATTGCCTTGATTTCCAGCCGCCGAACCGCGCTCAAACGCTTCTTTTGCGCTATTTGCGCCAAACGCGACGCAAACGGCAAGCGCCAAACCAAAAATATATCGCATTACTAAACCTTTTTTGTAAAAATTTGGCGACATTATAAACCGCAAGCGCAAAATCAAAACGCCGCAACACTCGGCGCAAACGCGGTTAATCGCTTAGTAGTTTATTTTGCGTTAGATACTCTAACGCATAGTTATCGCCGAGTTCGCATGCTTTTTTAGCGTCTTTTGTCGCGTTTTTGTAATCGCTTAAATTGGCGTAAGCGAGCGCGCGATTATTATAAGCGTTTGCGCGATCTGGATCGAATTCGATTGCTTTCGTAAAATCGGCGACCGCTTTTTTGTATTCTTCCAAATTGTAGTAGGCAAGCGCGCGATTGTAATAAGCCGTTGCAAAGCTAGGATCTATTTTGATCGCTTGCGCGTGGTCGGCAAGCGCTTTTTTATGTTCGCCTAAATCAGCGTACGCAACTCCTCTAGCGCAATAAACTATTGCGTTGTTTGGCTCGAGTTTGATCGCTTGCGTGAAATCGGCTATCGCTTTATTCTTATCGCCTAAAGCATAGTAAGCGTATGCGCGATTACTGTAAGCGAAGGCATAATTTGGATCGATTGCGATCGCCCGATTGTAATCTTTTATGGCTTCGTTTATATTGCCTAATTTTTCGTACGAATACGCGCGATTATCATAAGCCTTTGCGTGATTTGGATCGATCGCGATTGCTTTCGTAAAATCCGCGATTGCTTTTTTGTATTTCTCTAGATCTCTATAAGAACGTCCGCGATTATAATATGCCGCCGCATCGTTTGGATCGATTATTATCGCTTGCGTATAGTAGGCGATTGCCTCTTTATAATCTTCTAAATTGTAGTAAGTAAGTCCGCAGTTGTAATAAGCCAGCGCGTAATTTGGATCGATTTTAATCGCTTGTTTATAATCCGCAATCGCTTTATCCGTATCGCCTAAATTATCGTAAGCGTTTGCGCGATTGTTGTACGCAAGCGCGTAATTTGGATCGCTCTCGATCGCTTTTGTGAAATCCGCTATCGCCTCTTTATATTTGCCCAGATCTTTATAAACGACTCCGCGATTATGATATGGGTCTGCATAATTTGGATCGATTTTAATCGCCTGATTGTAATCGCGGATCGCTTTTTTATCTTCGCCCAAATCTTTGTAAACGACTCCGCGATTATTATAGGCTTCCGCGTCGTTTGGATTGAGTTTGATCGCTTGCGTATAGTCCGCGATTGCCTGATTTTTATCGCCTAGATTAAAATATGCGAGTCCGCGATCGTAATAAGTCGGAGCGTAATCTGGAAAGAGCCTAATCGTTTCCGTATAATCCGCTATTGCTTTTTTATATTCGCCTAAATTGTGGTAGTTGCCTCCGCGATTGTAGTAGGCTGTTATTTTATAACCAATGTTTTCAAAGTTTGCGTCTAACTTAATTATTTGCGTATAGTCGGCTATTGCCTTCTCATAATCGCCCAACTCTTCGTAAATAGCGCCGCGATTATCGTAAGCCTCCCCGTAATTTGGAGCGAGTTCGAGCGCTTTCGTAAAATACGCGATCGCCTTATTTGTATCACCTTGTTCATACGCCGTTTTAGCGCGTTCGCAAGCCTTTATTGCGGCGTTTGGCAGAATATCTTTTGTCGTTTCCAATTAATCGCTTAGGAGGTTGTTTTCTTCTAAATATCGCAAGCCGTTGCAATCGCCAAGTTCGCATGCTTTTTTAGCGTCTTTTGTCGCGTTTTTTAGATCGCCTGATTTGTAGTAAACAAGTCCGCGATTGTTGTAAGCCGTTACGTAGTTTGGATCTAGTTTGATCGCTTCCGTATAATCCGCAATTGCCCGTTTGAAGTCTTTAAGATTATAATAAACAAGCCCTCGATTGTAATAAGCCATTGCGAAGCTAGGATCGAGCTTAATCGCCTTCGTATAATCGGCGAGCGCCTTATCCGTATCGCCTAAGTCGTCGTAAACGCCGCCGCGATTATTGTAAATATGCGCGTCGTTTGGGTTGAGTTTGAGCGCCCGATCGAAATCTATGATCGCTTTTTTATGTTCGCCCAGATCGGCGTGCGCGTTACCGCGATTGTTGTATGCGTCCGCGCTATTTGGAGCAAATTTGATCGTTTGCGTATAGTCCGCGATAGCTTTTTTATGTTCGCCTAAATTAGCGTAAGCTCTTGCGCGATTGTAATACGCTTTCGCATAATTTGGATCGAGTTCAATCGCTACATCGCAATCTTCGATTGCTCTTTCATGTTCGCCTAATTTACCAAAAGCATATCCGCGATTATTATACGCGATTGCGTAATTTGGATCGATTTCAATTGCCCGATCAAAATCGGCGAACGCTTTATCCATATCGCCCAAATCGCCGTACGCGTTACCGCGATTATTATAAGCGATTGCGCTATTTGGATTGAGTTTGATTATTTGCGAGAAATCCGCTACCGCCTTTTCATAATCGCCTTCAGCCGCGTAGATATGCGCGCGATTATTATAAGCCTTCGCGTGGTTTGGATCGAGCGCGATCGTTTGCGTATATTGATCGATCGCTTCTTGAAAGTTGCCTTGCTCATACGCCGCTAGAGCGCGTTCAAAAGCTACTTTCGCGTCGTCTATTTCGTGATTTGTCGCGCCCGTTTTCACGTCGGACTGCCCCTTTCGCATTGCTTGCGCGAATTAGCGCGTTTCGCTTTGAATGCACATAACGCGGTAACGGTTTGCCTTGTGATCGACCAGATGTAAGCCCGAATCAAAATCGTAAGCGTACGCGCCGTCGATGTCGGTTTGATCGCTTGCCCAATAGATTTCGCGCTGATACGGGCTTCGACCGCTTGAAGAGAGATACGAATCCCTAAACGCCGCTTCCAACGCGTTTAACGGCGGCACGTAAGCGTCCAGCGATCGGCAGTATTCCACGGCGCGTTCCCAATCCATTTGCGCGCCCGAATCGTGAAGGCGCATGCTTGCTCCAAACAGCGCGACGGCGCACGCGGCGATTAACGGCGCGATTTTGATCATTACTTTTTCCTTAAATCGACGTTCGATCGACCTTGCGCAGAGCGTCTTTCATCGCAAGATAGCTGTTGAGCGATCCCACGTAAGCCTCCGCCGAAGCCTTCATCGTGTCCACGTCCAGCCCGTGTCCCATTACGGCGGGCTTTTCGTCGTCAAAAACCACTTTCACCAGCACTCTTGCCAGCGCGTCTTTGCCCTCGCTCACCGCGTCGACCTTG
The DNA here is from genome assembly GCA_031276985.1 of Helicobacteraceae bacterium. GTDB lineage: Bacteria > Campylobacterota > Campylobacteria > Campylobacterales > SZUA-545 > JAIRNH01. The sequence continues at coordinate 3,322 of JAISMA010000197.1, forward strand.
TAGTCAAGCAATTGACCCGAAAAGCCGCAAACGCGATCGATCGCTTTGAATACAGCATCTATCGTTCCGCCTCCGATCGCCGCGTCCGTGATCTCTTCGCCGTTTGCCTTGCGGATTGTAACCGTGCTAAACGGCACGCCGCCGCTACAATCGGTAAGCTGCATATTTACAAGCGTAAATTCGGCGGGGACGTTGGCGCTTTCGCTTGTTAGCAAGGAACGAATATCCTCGTCGTAGACGGTTTTTTTGCGATCGGCAAGCTCTTTGAAGCGATCAAAGGCGCGGGCAAATTCCTCTTCGCTAGGCTCAAAGCCAAGCTCTTTTAGCTTCTGTCTGAAGGCGTGCGATCCGCTTAGTTTGCCAAGCGTTAAGCGGTTGCGATCAAGTCCGATGTCTTCGGCGCTCATAATTTCGTAGGTTTCGCGCCGCTTCAGCACGCCGTCTTGATGTATGCCGCTTTCGTGCGCGAAGGCGTTTTTGCCGACGATCGCTTTGTTTGGTTGCGGCTCAATGCCGCACGTTTCGGCTAACAAACGGCTTGAAGCGTAAATCTCTTTGGCGTTGATTCGCGTATCCGCGCCGCCAAAAAGGTCTTTGCGTACGCGAAGCGTCATCGCGATCTCTTCAAGCGAGGCGTTGCCCGCGCGTTCGCCAAGCCCGTTGATCGTGCATTCCACTTGATTCGCGCCGCCCAAAATCGCCGCCAAAGAGTTCGCGCTGGCGAGCCCCAAATCGTTGTGGCAGTGTACGCTTACCGTCGCTTTGTCGCCCACAAAATCCACGATCTCGCCGACAAAACGCTGATAATCAAACGGAATCGCGTAGCCCACCGTATCGGGAATGTTGATCGTGCCAGCGCCCGCTTCGATCGCCGCGGCGATGATCTCTTTCAAAAACGCCGTTTCGCTTCGCGTCGCGTCCTCGCAGCTAAACTCCACGTCGTCGACAAGCGATTTGGCGAGTTTCACGGCGGAGGTTGCGCGGGCGATCACATCGTTTGGCTTCATTTTGAGCTTGTATTCCATGTGAATCGGACTCGTGGCGATAAAGGTGTGAATGCGCTTTTTCTTGGCGTTTTTAAGCGCTTCGGCGGCGCGTTCTATATCTTTTGCCGTAGCTCTCGCAAGCGAGCAGACGATGCTGTTTGTTACGATCTCGCTAATCTGCGAGATCGCGGCAAAATCGCCGCCGCTTGCAATCGCAAAACCCGCTTCGATAATGTCTACGCCTAGTTTTTCAAGCTGTTTGGCGATTCGCACCTTTTCGGGCGTGGTCATAGAAGCGCCCGGCGATTGCTCTCCGTCTCTTAACGTGGTGTCAAAAAGTTTGATGATTCTAGCCATTGGAGCGAGCCTTTCTTTTACGCATTACGATTGTCCATAGCGTCCGCGCGGGACCGACAAGCGCGTAAATAAACGCTATGAACGCCAAAAATTCGATCTGATAGAGATAAAACAAAGAGCAGACGATGATTAGCGCGATCAACGCCCGCAAAAAATAGCTTTTTTGAAAATGCGCCTGTTTGAAGCTGGGATAGCGGATATTGCTAACCATTAAGATCGCTACGATTGTCGAGGCGATTAACAGCGTTAGTTTCGCGCCCCGTCCTAATTCGTAGTTGACGACAAGCATTGTCGCGCCCACGATAAACAGCGCGGCGGCGGGAATGGGCAAACCCACGAAAACGTTTGGCTCGGTCGACGCGCTAATGACGTTAAAACGCGCCAGCCGCACCGCGCCGAAGATCACAAACAGCGCCGCCGCCAGCACGCCGAATCTGCCAAATTCGTCCCCCGCCGCGAAGTAAAATATAAACGCGGGCGCGACGCCGAAAGCCACCACGTCGGCGAGGCTGTCAAACTCTTTGCCAAATTGACTGCTTGTTTTCGTAAGGCGCGCCACTCGCCCGTCCAGCGCGTCGAAAATCGACGAAATTACGACAAACCAGAACGCCTTTTCAAACGCGCCGCCCGAAGCGGCGACAATCGCCAAAACCGCCAAAAACATACTGCCCGCCGTGAAAAGATTGGGCAGCAGATAGGCTATCTTAAAACTTTTGATATTTACCATTGCGACTCCTTGCCAAACGGCGTTTAGCGCCGCGCCTAGCTTCTTTCAAAGCCGATCGCGCTTTCGCCCGCTTTGATCTTAGCGCCAATCGCCGCTTTTATCTCGCTTGCTTTTGGCAACGCGAGCGCGACCTCGCCGCCGTAAAAAAAGCCGAGCCTCTCGCCAAGATACGATCCGCCTTTGATATTATAAAAGCGGCTAGGCTTGCGGTTTGGAAACAGCGTTAGCGTAACCCTGCCGTTGAACGATATGCTCTCCGCCTGCCGAAGATAGCCTTCCGCGCCCGCGATTCCGTGCAAAACGCTTGATTGCGCGACGGCGCTCTGAACGGGCGAACGAATTAAGCGCGCGCCGAAAACGCCCGTTTTGATCGACACTCTCACGCAATCGCTTTCGCTTTCAATCGCCACGATCTCGCCGTCGATCGGCGCGATAAAAGCAAGCGAATCGCGCTCGACGGGAATGCGCTCGGGATTGCGAAAAAACCACAGGCAGTATAAAAGCGTTAGCAGCAAAACAAACGCCAAAAAATCGGCGTCGATCACCGCCGACAAGATCGTCAAAACCGCTAAAACCGCGACGCTCAAAAACCCTTCTTTCGCGACGATCAACATTAGCGCTCTCCGCTCGCGTTTTCGCCGCCGCTTTGCGCCGCTTCGTTTTGCCTCGCTTCCGCGACGGCGTTTAAGGCGATCTCCTCGTCCTCTTTTTCGCGGACGATTCCCGCTTTGGTCTCGAACGCCTCGATAATCTCTCTTACCTTCGCGCCCTCGATCACCTCTTCGGCTAACAGCGACGCGCCGATCTCCTCGATCGCGGCGTTATAGGTATTTAGGCGCTCTTTTACCGCTTCGTAACGCTCGGTAAGCGTATTTTTGACGTAAAAATCAGTCTCTTCGGCGAGTTTTTCGCTGTAGTCTTTGGATTTTCCGTAGCCGTACGGCGATCCCAAAAAGCCGCCCGCCCGTTTTTCCATGACCATAAGCCCCGCGACGTCGCTCATGCCGTAGATAGAGACCATCGCTTTGATAATGTCCGTGGCGCGTTCCAGATCGTTTGACGCGCCCGTGCTAATTTCGCCGATGAATATCTCCTCCGCGGCGCGTCCGCCAAGCAACACGTCGACTTCGGCGATCAGCTCGTGTTTTTGCATAAGGTATTTGTTCTCTTCGGGCGTGTTCAGCGTATAGCCAAGCGCCGCCAGCCCGCGCGGGATGATTGAAACCTTATTGACCTTTTTCGCGCCTTTGGTCGTCTCGGCGACAAGCGCGTGCCCGCTTTCGTGATAGGCGACGATCTTTTTTTCTTTCGGGCTTATGCGGCGCGATTTTTTCTCCAAGCCCGCGATCGATCGCTCCACCGCCTCGCGCAGATCGTCGTTGTCCACCGCCTCTTTGTTTTTGCGCCCCGCAAGCAGCGTCGCCTCGTTGACGATATTGGCTAAATCCGCGCCCGCCAAGCCCGCCGTCATTTTGGCGATTGTGTCGAGATCGGCTTTTTCGGCGAGTTTAACCGCTTTGACATGCACTTTTAAGATCTCAAGTCGCCCTTTGAAATCGGGCTTGTCGACTAGCACTTGACGATCAAAACGCCCTGGTCGCAACAAAGCGGGATCGAGAATTTCGGGGCGGTTAGTCGCCGCCAAAATGATGATAGGCTCTGTGGAAGCAAAGCCGTCCATTTCCGCAAGCAGTTGGTTTAGCGTCTGCTCGCGCTCATCGTTGCCTCCAAAGCCCGAAGCGGCGCGGCTTTTGCCAAGCGCGTCAAGCTCGTCGATGAAGACGATCGCGGGCGCCTGCCTTTTTGCCTGCTCAAACAGATCGCGCACCCGCGCCGCGCCCACGCCGACAAACATCTCGATAAAACCGCTCGCGCTAACGGAAAAAAACGGAACGCTCGCCTCGCCCGCCACCGCTTTGGCAAGCAACGTTTTGCCCGTTCCCGGGGGTCCGACAAGCAAAATGCCCTTCGGTATTTTCGCGCCGAGTTTGATATAGCGATCGGGATTTTTAAGAAAATCGACGATCTCCTTAACCTCCTCTTTCGCCTCTTCCGCGCCCGCCATATCGTCGAATTTGATCGCGGGTTTTTCGGCGCTGATTAGGTTTTTGGCGCT
>JAISMA010000024.1 GCA_031276985.1 Helicobacteraceae bacterium
ATCTTGTCGCTTGGACGTTTGAGCGGGATCGTATTGGTTACGATAAGCTCGTCAATCTCGCCGACTTCCAGCTTTTCGTACGCCAAACCCGACAAAACCGCGTGAGAACAGCACGCCATAACGCTTTTCGCGCCGCGATCTTTAAGCGCTCTAGCCGCGCCAAGCAACGTCCCGCCCGTATCCACGATGTCGTCGATCATAATCACGTCTTTATCCCGCACGTCGCCGATAATGTTCATAACCTCGCTCTGATTGGCTTTTTCGCGGCGTTTATCGACGATAACTATGTCGAGATCCAGCCGTTTGGCGAAACTTCGCGCCCGCGCCACGCCGCCGATGTCGGGCGACGCGATAACGGCGTTTGAGAGTTTGCGCGATCTGATATGTTCGGCAAAAATTACCGATCCGTAGAGGTTATCGACGGGAATATCGAAAAAACCCTGAATCTGTCCCGCGTGGAGATCAAGCGTTACGAGGCGATCTATGCCCGCCGTTTCAAGCAGATTCGCCACCAGCTTTGCCGTGATCGGCACTCGCGGCGCGGCTTTGCGATCTTGTCTCGAATAGCCAAAATACGGCGTTACGGCGATAATGGTACTCGCGCTTGAGCGTTTGAGCGCGTCGACCATAAGCAGTATTTCCATTAGATTGTCGTTTGCGGGCGGACAGGTCGGCTGAATGATGAAAACGTCTTGACCGCGCACGCTTTCGCTAATCTGAATGCCGATTTCGCCGTCGCTGAAGCGGCTTCTCGTTACTTTGCCTAAGGGATAATCCAAACTTGCGCATATTTCCGCCGCCAATTGCGGATGCGCGGAACCTGAAAAAACTTTGAAACTACCCATAGCGAAGCAACTTTTTGTGGAATTAAAGCCGATATTATACTAACTTTAATTTAGTCGTTTGGTGTAGAATACCTAACCTAAACGTCAAAGCGGGGGGAGCAAACACAATGGCTGAAATTGTTTTGCGCGACGATCACTTTCTGGTTTCGCAGACAAACGAAAAAGGAATCATCATTTTCGCCAACGAAGATTTTGTCAATATAGCGGGCTATTCGTTAAGCGAGATGATTGGCAAACAGCACAACGTTGTGCGGCACCCCGATATGCCCAAAGCGGCGTTCAAAGCGCTGTGGGATACGATCCAAAGCGGCAAGGTCTGGACGGGCTTCGTCAAAAACCGCGCCAAAAACGGCGATTTTTACTGGGTCTACGCAACCATAATGCAGACGACGAGTTTTAACGGCGAGAAAGCCTATATTTCCGCCAGACGCAAGCCAAACCGCGCTGAAATCGCCGAAGCCGAAGCCCTCTACGAGACGATGCGATGAGCAGAACAATCAAAATAACCATTCTTTCGTTTATCGCGTTTGTGGCTATTATGGCGGCTATTTACGATCAAGCGGCGATTAGCTTGGTCGGCGTTTCGCTGCTGTTTGTGGCGGCGATCGTCTTTATCGCCAAAAGCGCGGGGCGCAAAAACAATAAAGGCGCGCTGGAAACGCTTGAAGAGTTCAAAGAGCTAATCAAGCTAAAACGCAATCAAATGTCCGCGCTTAACCCCAACGCAAGCGAGTTAAGCAGGGAGATTCACGGCGCGGCGGACGTCTTTATAAGCCACACGCAGGAATATATGCTCACGATCGCGCAGGCGATCTTGATTGTGGAGCGGGTGCAAAAGGGGCTGTTATCCTGCCGATTAAGCTTCGAGCAGGACGATCCGCTGCTGGCGACGCTCTCCAAAAGCCTCAACAAAATGCTTGATACGTTCCAGTCGTATTTTGTCGATCGCGCTCTGCTAACCTTTGAAGCGTTTGGAAACGGCGATTTTAGCAGGCGAATCGACACGGACGGCATAGATCACGACATTTTGAAGCTGTTTGAAGGAATCAACGGTTTGGGCGGCAAACTTGCGGAAATGCAAGCCAAAAACGAGGCGAACGCCAAAACGATCACGGAGCGATCGAACGCGCTTGAAACCGCAATCGACGCTTTGCGCGAAGAAAGCCTTGTCAAAGCCGAAACGATCGTAAGCGCGCTGATGAGTAAAATCAACGAAACGAGCCAAAAAGAGAACGAGCTTGCGAATAAATTGGTGCAGTTAAGCCGCGACGCGGAACAGGTTAAGGGCGTTTTAAGCGTTATCGGCGACATTGCCGATCAGACCAATCTTTTGGCGCTAAACGCCGCGATCGAAGCGGCGCGGGCGGGCGAACACGGGCGCGGCTTCGCGGTTGTCGCCGACGAGGTGCGAAAATTAGCCGAGCGCACGCAAAAAAGCCTAGCCGAAACGAGCGCGTCGATCAGCGCGGTTGTGCAATCAATCGGCGACAGCTCCGATTCTATGAGCGCCAACGCCGCCGAAATGGATTCGCTGGTGGCAAACGTCGAAGAGGTTCAAAGCGTAATGCGGCAGGTCGTAACGACGCTTGATAACCTCCGCTAACGCGATCGCCGATTGGCGCAAGAAGAAAGACTAATGTCGGAAAAGATTATTATTAATTTAGTTAATGGAGAAAAAAATTATCTCGAACAATCAATACAAGTTTCGGAGAAATTGACGTCAATGAGAATACAGATTTTTATACGAACAAAGCAAAAAATAATAGTTTTTTATACTATAAATTTTATAATGTTAAAATAATAATGGAATGTTTTATTTTACAAGGTATTAGCGCGGTAGCGGCGTGTGATTTTGAAAATGAACTTGGCGACGGCGCAAAACTAGCCTAATTTCTACAAAATGTTATAACGCTTGGAAAACAAAGGAAAGAAGCGCGGCGCTTATGAGAAATCAATCGATATTTGAGTATATTTCGACAACAAAGGAATTGTTGGATCAATTTGAATGGTTTTCAAAAAATAATTAAAGAAAAGAATTGTATGAAACGGATAATTCCGACTGAGAATAATAGCTTTAATTCATCAACGATAAAATCACGCGAAAAGCGTTATGGCTTGGCGGCTAATTCCACCATTCCGGCTTCGTACAAAAATTGGCTTGGCGCGTAATCGATTTTTTTGTAAGCGTCTCTTGCGGCAAAGGATAGAAAAAGGCTCTCTTTGGCGCGGGTAACGGCGACGTAAAATAGCCTGCGCTCTTCTTCGATCGCGCCGCCCTGATTCATCAGTTTGCGGTTTGGAAAGCGCCCGTCCATTAGATCGATGACAAAAACTTCGTTAAATTCCAGCCCTTTAGATGCATGAACGCTTAACAGATTAACGCCGCCGCCCTCGCTCATTTCGCTTGAGCCTAGCGCCATAGCGTTGATAAATCTCTCGCTTGTTTGGTAGCGATCGGACAGTTCTTTTAGCGTCCGCGCCTTTTCAAAAACCCGTTCTTTCGCGCTCTCAAAAACCGCGTCGTTAAATACGCCGTTTTTCGTGGCGCGTTGTTTTGCCAAACGCGAAGCGATCGCCTCAAACAGCGGCGAGGCGATAATGTGCTCCAGTTGCTTTTTCGGATTTAGCGCCGATCGCAAAGCGCAAAGCAGCTCCCAAAAATCCCCCAAAAACTTAGCCGATTCGCCGTTTATCTGCGGGTGCGTCAAAAGCGGGTGATTTTCAAATCCGCGAGGCAAATCCGCGCCGTTTATGCCGCGCGGTTTTTGCGCTTCGTAACCAAACAGCCCAAGCTCTTTTGAGCCAAAAATCGGCTTATCTTGGCGCTTTGGCTCAAGAAAGCCGCGCAAAAAATCGCCGTCGCCAAGTTTCAGGCTCGCGTCGTACAGATCCTTTGCGCCGTTTGCGCCAAAGCCCGCCGCGTATTCCATGATGTGAACGAAAGCGAGTAGATCGCGCGGATTGATTGTTAGCTGTATCAAATCAAGCGCGGCTTTAATTTCGCGCGATTCAAAAAAGCCGTTGCCGCCCCTGCGTTTGCACGGCAAACCAAGCTCTCTTAACGCCGCCTCGATCCCGTCGGCGCTGGAGTTGTTGCGAAAGATCACCGCGATCTCGTTTTTGGCGCACAAAGACGCGGCGATTTTAGCGGCGATCGCGCGATATTGCTCGTAAAGCTCGTCGTACATCAGCAGTTTCGGCGGCGAACCGATATGCGGTTTGACGGGTTGCAACTCTTTTTCGTAGACTCGTTTATTGCGCGCTATCACGCGGTTTGCCAAGCTCAAAATTAGCGCGGTCGATCGATAATTTTTCGTCAACGTCCAGACTTTGGCGTTTTTGTAGCGTTTTTCAAACTCGGAGATAATGCCAATATCCGCGCCGTTAAAGGCGTAAATGCTCTGATCGTAATCGCCCACGCAAAAAAGCGACGGCGGATTTATCGCCTCCAGCACCGCGTTTTGAAGCGGATTTGTGTCTTGATACTCATCCACCAGTACCTCTCGATACGGATTTTTCGCGCCCGCTTTCAGCGCTTTACGCATTTGAAGCAGCAGATCGTTAAATCCCGCGAATCCAAGCTCCTCTTTTAGCGCGTCAAATTCGTCGAACATCTTTTGATAGAGCGCGGCGTTTGCCTTGTGCGCGGCGTTTTTTGCCGCCAGATAATCGCCCAAATCCTCTTCGTCGCGGTTTTCAAACAGATTTTTGTAATCGAACAACGCGGAAGCGCTCAACAGATTTTCCGCGCCGAGCGATTTAGCCGCGTATTTGTCATAGACGGTTTTGAACAGCGTTTTAAGCTCCGCCGGACGTTTTAGGAGTATCTCTTTACCGATGTTTTTTAGCCATTTGTAGCTGACCGAATGAAACGTTCCCGCCATAACCCTGTCGGCGGTTTTTTGGTTGAACGCTTTGGCGATTCTAGCTGTCATCTCGCCCGCCGCTTTGTTGGTGAATGTCAAAAGCAGTATCTCTTCTGGCGCTACGCCGTTTTCCAGCAAACGCGCTATGCGCCCCACGATCGCGCTTGTTTTGCCCACGCCCGCGCCCGCGATGATTAGGTTATAGCCAAACGGAGCGCTCGCCGCGTCCAATTGCTCTTTGTTTAACCTTGAAAGCGGCATAGATCCGTCTTGAACGCGCTTTGGCGATTAGTCAAGCATGTTTTTCGCAAGTTGAGCGATTCGATCGGCGTTAAAACCGAAGCGTTCAAAAAGCTCCGTCGCGGTAGCCGACGCGCCGAAAGTTTCCATACCAACGACCGCTTCCGCGAAGCGAAACCACTCGTTCGCGCTTGCCGCCTCGATCGCGATCGCGATTGTGTTTGGATCGATAATCGTCTCGATATATTCGTCGTCTTGCTCCGCAAACAGATCGAAGCACGGAACGCTGACGACGTTTGCGCGCGCGCCCAAGCGCTCAAGTTTATCGGCGGCGGCGAGAGCTAATTCAACTTCGCTTCCGCTTGCGATCAGCGTTATTTGCGCTTTTTTGGAGGCGCGAAGCAGATAACCGCCTTTCGTTACGTCGCCTTTGGCTTGGCTTTGATCGAGCGCGGGCAGATTTTGTCGGCTTAAAACAAACGCCGAAGGCGCGTCGAGTTTGAGCGCGATCTTCCATGCGGCTATGTTTTCAAAGCCGTCTGCGGGGCGAAAAACGTAAAAATTCGGCAAAGCGCGATAGGCGCTAAGATGTTCTACGGGCTGGTGCGTCGCGCCGTCCTCGCCCACGCCGATGCTGTCGTGCGTCCAGATAAAAAATCGTTTGGCGCTCATCAGCGCCGCCGTTCTAATCGCGGGTTTTTGATAGTCGCTAAAGACGAAAAAGGTCGAATCAAACGGGATAAAAAGCCCGTACAGCGCGATCGCGTTGGTAATGGCGCTCATAGCGTGCTCCCGAATGCCAAAACGTATATTCGCGCCCAAAGGCGCAACGCCCAAATCTTTAAGCTCGGTTTTATTTGATCCCGCCAAATCCGCGCTTCCGCCGATAAAGCCCGTAAGCGCCCGCGCAATCGCGTTGATGATCGCGCCGTTTGTGTCGCGGGTGGCTTTTGGCGATCCGTCGAAATCGGGGTATTGAATAGAATCAAAATCGGGATTTAACAGCCGTTCCAGCAGCGGTTTTTTGTCCGATTTCCGAACGCGATCATTCCACTCGCGCTCGTACATTTCGCCCTTTTCAAGCGCGGTTCTAAACCACGTCAGCGCGGTTTGCGGAATATAAAAACTTTCGGCGCTTCGTCCCGCTTTGGCTTTTGAGTCGGCGATTTCGCTTTCTCCAAGCGGCGCGCCGTGCGTTTTGCAACTGCCTTCCACGTTTGCCGCGCCTTTGGCGATCGTAGTTTTTGCGATGATGATCGTAGGTTTGCTTTGCGTTTTGGCGCTTTCAAAAGCGGCGTTGATTTGCGCGAAATCGTGTCCGTTTATGGCGATCGTATGCCAGCCCTGCGATTCAAATCGCGCCTCGACGTTTTCGTTGAAGCATATTCCTAGTTTGCCGTCGATCGTAATGTCGTTGCTGTCGTAGATGACAATCAAATTATCGAGCTTGTTAAATCCGGCAAACGAAGCCGCTTCGTAGCTAACGCCTTCCATAATGTCGCCGTCGCCGCAAAAGCACCACGTCTTGTGGTCGATAATCTCCTTGCCCAAAAGCGCCTCCGCGCGTTTTTGCGCGAATGCAAAGCCAACCGCGTTTGCAAAGCCCTGCCCCAAAGGTCCCGTCGTAACCTCGATCCCTTCGGTGTGAGCGCGTTCAGGGTGTCCGGGCGTTTTGGAATCAAGCCGTCTGAAGTTTTTCAGATCGTCCAAACTCGTCGAATATCCCCACAGATGAAGCAGCGAATATATCAGCGCGCTGCCGTGTCCGCCTGAAAAGACGACGCGATCGCGGTTAAGCCACTTGGGATTTTTTGGATTGTGCTTGAAATGGAAGCTAAAAACGCTTGCAATATCAGCCAAACCCATAGGCATGCCAGGGTGTCCGGAGTTTGCCTTTTGAACCATATCTACCGCTAAAAAGCGGATTGTGTCGGACATTTCGCCAAGCGGCGCGTTTTCAAGAAGCATTAGGATTCTTTCGGAAAAAATAGGGCGCAAGTTTAGCAGAAGCTAGATTTATCGCGCCCGCTTCCTTGAAAACAATCGAGCGGCGCAAAGCGCTAAATAAACGCGAATATCCATTTTTTTGATGACAATCGCATACAAACGACATTCGTGAAGGCTTTTGGCTTTCTTTTTTAGATACTCGCTTGCGCGGGAAGGACGGGGGCGTAAGCGCTTTAAGCTACTGAACGCGCTGAATCGTCATTTTTGCGTCTTTCTTTGTCATTTTGCGCGAAGTCGCAGAATCTATTGCTGCCGTCATGCGCGCAAAACGCCGCCGCGATGGCGGCGCAAGGCGCGGAGAGGGAGGGGAGGCGGGGAGGTTAAACGCCGAGCTTAACGCATCCGCCACAGGGGCGCGGGAATGATGGGGGAGGGGAGCGTTTATTGTGGCGCTCTTGCCGTCTTTTTGTTTCTCCTGTAAAACATCATTATTCCGCTTACGCCAAATAGAGCCATTGAGAGCGACGATACGCACCATAAAGCCTTGCCAATTTCTCCGAAGAATGTTCCGTAATGAAGTTGGCTTATGCTTGAGAGGATTTTCTCTTTTATTGGTTCGTCGCTGTAGCTGTTATATTTGATTGCATTGTTTTGCATATCGATATTTATATTATCCGCTCCGCCGTATCCGTTATAATCTCTTTTTTTATACGCCGCGCTATAAGGTTCGTTCATTTTATCTGGAATCCAAAATAAAAAGTTATTACCTTTTGGCATATTGTCTATAGCTATCTGAAACGCTTTTACGGTTTCATCAAAATCAAACGGTTTTGGAATGCGCTCGACTCTTTCAACTATCTCGTAAGGTTCGCTTTCATAACCTATCAATCCGTGAAATAGCGTTCTAACCCAATCGTACGTAAAGTATAATCCGCTTAAACTCATCAAAAGAACAAACGCAAACGTATAAACTCCCGTAACGCTATGGAGTTTATACCAAAAAGCATGACCTTTGGATTTCAGGTCTATTTTCATATTTCTCGAAAAGTTTCTTTTTAGCATGGGAATGTAAAAGTATAATCCCATGATTGACAAAAGAACAATAACGAGAGTTGATATGGCTACTACCTCTTCGCCGATTTCGCCTCTGTCTTCCGTTGAATAGTCCAAAGACACGTGAAGCAATGTTATAGCTCTAAAAAGTCTATCGCTAAACGCGGGAAGTATTTCGCCGTCGTATCTGCTGACGGAGTAAAAGCCAAGCGTTCCTTTATATAACGTATAGATGTCGCTTGGATCCGCTTTTTCCTTATCAAATGAAGCTCTTATGCCTAAAGGCTCGTTTTCTCCGTCATATCCTAAAACGTGGAGTTTTGCGTTTGGTCTTTGTTCGAGAAATCTTTGCAATGTCCGCTCAACGCTTAAAACCTCTCCGCTTTTGTTTTTTTCGAGATAGTTTAACTCCAATCTTGAAAGCTCGTTACTATACGAAAGCGCCGCTCCAGTTACTCCAATAATTACTATCGGGATACAAAAGACGATCCCTAATATCTTATGGGTTTGCTTTAGCAGGCGCTTTAGCGAAATCGTTGAAACGCTTTTTGTTTGAATTTGGCTTTGTTGGGTCATTTGGTTTCCTTGTTGGGTTGGGTTTTGCGGCGGTCGCGATCTGTTGCGTTATGTCTGCGTCCGCTTGTCATTCCGCGCGTAGCGCCCGCCGCGATAGCGGCGCAAGGCGCGAAGGAAGTCGCGGAATCCAAATATCGCGTAGCGATGACGAACTTTTGCGTAACCGAAAACGCAACGCAAACGTTTACGAGAATAGATTCCCGCATGCGCGGGAATGACGGGAGGGCTGAACTACGCATAGGGTTAGTACTCGTATTTGACGTTGGCGTAGAACTGTCTGCCCATTGCGTAGCCGTCGATATTATTGGCGTTTTCCGTATAACTTGCGTCGTTTTTGCGATTTAGCAGGTTTAATACTTCCACGCCAAACGTTAGCTTGTTTCCTCCAAACTTCAGATCGTAGTTGGCGGATAGATCGACGGTGAATATATCGCCGTAGTTTTTTGAAACATAGTTTCTCGTGTCCAATCCGTCGGGATCTTTAAGCCCGTTATCGTCGACATACTCAAACCCATGCACGCCTTTTTCGTATCTGGCGTTCAATCCAAAACGCAAAAAGTCGCTAACTTCCATTATGTGGTTGTAGGTTATGACCCATGGGGAGTTGTAGTTTGCGGCGGGAACGTCGTCGAATTTTTTAAGTTTGCCGTTATACGTCGTATATTTAGTGGAATAGCCGCTGTCGTCCCCAAAGGCGTTTAACCCCATCATGTTTGATGCGGCTTCTGAATTGGTAGCCGAAAGCTCTGAAAAATGCTTTGTGTTTCCAAGCTCGTACTCTTTGGAAGCCGTTAATGTTACGCCCCAGTAACTACTTTCGCCGTCGTTGGTATTAACGTATCCAACATCCGTAGAGCTTCCTACCGCATTGAAGCTATTCTCTTTTTGCATGATCTGATCTTTGTATTTTCTTTGTACAAAGTCCAGCTTAAACGCGCTATCCCATTTAGCCAAAGACGCGCCGACGCTAAACTCGTCGGAATACGGCGTTTTTAGTCCGTCGAGGCTGTAATCCATTTTTACCGTTCTGTTATAAACCCACGGCTGATCGTAAGCGGTTCTTTTATATTCGTCGAACCGATATTCATAAATAGCGTTATAGAGTTTCAATCCGCCGTAGTATCTATTGTATCCGCCGTAAACGTTAAAGGTTTTATCGTTAAATACGTCGGCGTTAGCGAATAGTCTTGGCGCAATATCCGCGTTGTCCGTTATAGTATCCGTAGAGACGCGAACTCCTGGACGTATCGCGTATCTATCAAACTTTATATTGTCCTCAAGAAACAAAGCGGCGGTTGTATAGTCCTGCTTGTTGTCCTGCTCTTTGATTCTGCTTACTCTCGCAGCCCATTGCTCGCCGTCTATTATGCCGTCGTCTTTGCTTCCCGCGGCGGATGCGTTAAGCTCGGCGTCTCGGAAAAAGTAACCCGCTTCTCTTTTGTATCGCGCTTTGCCGAATTCCGTTTCAATGCCCGTTTTGACCAGATGAGTAAAAGCGCCCGCTTTTATCTCGTCAAAGTCAAGAACGCTTTTGTAGATAAAGCTATTTTGGGTTAAATCCCTGCTTCCGCCGTTGCCTTCGACTGTATTGCCCATGTCGTTTGTCCAATTGGCGTAACCAGACGTATTTGTCCACAAATAACGGTAATTGGCGGTTTCGGCTGATACTTCGCTTTGTTTATACGCAAGCGTATTTTTCCAAAGACCAAAGCTTAAGACGTTTTTCATATCGTAAGCGATGTTATATCCGCCGCCTTTTATATCCTGATCGTTGTTTTTTTCGTCGCTGTAAGCCGTAGAATGAGTATATGGCGCGTAGATTGCCGTTAGGCTCGCTTCAAAGTCGTCGATATTATGCGTGTTTAGCTTGATAAGATAGTTTTCGTTGTTGCGGTATTGATTGTCGCGCTCTTTATACGTCGTGCCGTCGGTTCTGTTTATGTCGTAACCAGACCAAAGCGGAATTGTGGAATGTTGTTTGCCGTAGCTTAGCATTAAACCAAGATGATCGCTAACTGGTCCGTCGGCGGATATTGTATATTCGTATTTGGTAAATTCGGGTTGATAGCTTGCGCTTACGGATTTGTCGGTATTTTTCTGATCGTCGGTTAGATGAAACTTTGCCCAATCGTCTTTGGTATAGCGATACTTCGCTAAAAAATGCCAGCGATCGCGGCGAGCGTCTTTCAACTTCGCGTCGATAACGCCGCCCGTAAAGCCGCCGTATTCGGCTGAAATAGCTTCGGTGTGAGCGGTAACGCTTTCGACAAGGCTTGTATCGAGGAAAATCGATTGGGCTTCGCCTGAAGCCGCGCCCCACATTGAGTTATTCAATGCGCCGACTCCGCCCGGATTTAAGTTGTTGTTATTGCTTATGCCGTTGATAAGAAAGTTGTTTTCGTAGTGTTGGCTTCCGCGAATGGAGATTCTAGGAGGCGCTATTTCGCCGCCTGTCGACGAGCTTCGGGAATCTCTGGAAAATTGAACGCTGGAATCAGATCGAAGGGAATCGGTTATAGAGTTTGCGGAAGTATCGTACCCCCCCCCCCCCCCCAGCAACGTCGGTAATAAGAATATCGCCGAGTTGGGTCGCTTCAGTTTGGGTTTGATTGGTTTCCCGACTAGCTTCGTAGGTTGAAGCGGTTGATTGCGTTTGATCGCTTGACGTTTGATTGGCGATCGGCGTTTGATCGCTTGACGTTTGAAGGATTGAGCCTTCGTCTTGAGCCAACATTGGCAGGGATAAAGCCGAAGCGAGAGCTAGGGCTTTGACGGCGGATTTGAGCATGTGAGCCTCCTGTATGAAATTGAAAGTCGAAGCGGATAATAGCGGAACTTGCTTAAAGAGATTTTGATTATGGCGCTTATTTTTTGAGCGCTTGAAGGGTTTTTGTGAAAATATATTAAGTTTCGTTTAAGAAATTGCGCGAACGCGAGGATTTCCGCGAAGGTTTTTGGCGAAAACAGACTCAAACCAAATACGGTTTAAGGTTGCAAAACTATAATAACGCACACAAAGCCGCGCTATTAACCGCGTTAAAAAATTCCAAAGAGTAAATATGAACGAACACACAGATCATTCCGAGCGCTCCCCGCATAGAAAAGCCCGCGCCCACGCGCCCGTTGAAGGCATCACGATTGAGCAGCTTCAGCTTAAGAGCATAGATTCGCTAATCGCTCTCGCCGCCGAAGCGGGCATAGAAAACCCCAACGACTTCAAGCGTCAGGATTTGATGTTTGAGATTTTGAAAACGCAGGTAACGCAAGGCGGCTATATACTTCTTAGCGGTATGCTGGAGATTATGTCCGACGGCTACGGCTTTTTGCGCGCGATCGACGGGAATTTTTCCAACACGGAACACGACGCGTATGTGAGCAATACGCAGATTCGTCGCTTCGGATTGCGTACGGGCGATATTGTTACGGGGCAGGTGCGCGCGCCCAAAGAGCAGGAGCGCTATTCGGCTTTGCTGAAAATTGAAGCGATCAACTATCTGCCGCCCGAAGAGGCGAAACGCCGTCCGCTGTTTGACAATCTCACTCCGCTTTATCCCGATAAACGAATCTGTATGGAGTACGATCCGCTCAAACTCACGGGGCGGATTATCGATCTGTTTGATCCGATCGGCAAGGGACAGCGCGGGCTAATCGTCGCGCCGCCGCGAAGCGGTAAAACCGAATTGCTCAAAGAGCTGGCGCACGGGATCGCGCAAAATCATCCGGAGATTTCGCTGATTGTGTTGCTAGTCGACGAGCGTCCCGAAGAGGTTACCGATATGGAGCGAAGCGTTAAAGGCAGCGTGTATAGCTCCACTTTCGATATGCCCGCGCAAAATCACGTGCGCGTCGCCGAACTTGTGATTGAGCAGGCAAAACGCCTCACCGAAAAGGGCAAAGACGTGGTGATTTTGCTTGATTCGATCACGCGTTTGGCGCGCGCGTACAACACCGTTACGCCAAGCAGCGGCAAGGTGCTAACGGGCGGCGTGGACGCCAACGCCTTGCATAAACCCAAGCGGTTTTTTGGCGCGGCGCGAAATATAGAAAACGGCGGCAGTTTGACCATTATGGCGACGGCGCTAATCGACACGGGAAGCCGAATGGACGAAGTGATTTTCGAGGAGTTCAAAGGCACGGGCAATATGGAGATCATTCTAAGCCGCGACATTGCCGATCGGCGTATCTACCCCGCGATCGACGTGGTGAAATCAGGCACGCGCAAAGAGGAGCTGCTGCAAGAACCCGCGAAACTGCAAAAAGTATGGGCTTTGCGCGCGGCGATGAGTCAGATGAAAAACGAGATCGAGGCGCTGAAATTCGTTTATTCCAAACTGCAAACGACGAAGGACAACGAGGAGTTTTTGGCGAAGATGAACGAAGCGTAATAACAGAGCGTAATTAGGGTTAGATTCTGGATCGCCCGCTTGCGTCTGTTCTATTTGGTTCTATTTGGTTCTACTTGACTCTACTTGCGCGGACGAAACTATTCGACGCGAAAGAAAGCCGAAAATAACGCCGCTAGTATTCAAACGCATGAAAATCAAAATTTGTTTGATCTACTGCTATAAAATCCGCATCTCCAGAAAACGGCGTAGATCGGCTTGTGCGCGAGCGCGAAACCTACGACGAGCTGTTTGCGGGCGAAATCAAACTGCTGAAGCAATAAGCTGAAGTCGCAAATCTCGTTTGAAATGTTTCCGCCCTTTTCGCGCCCGCTACGCCGCGATAACGAAAAACGCGATTTACGGATTTGCGGGCAACAATCGCGCCGCGCATTATTTTTGTCAAGGCGGGAAACTAGTTTTAAGGCGATCGCAATTTAGATTGTTATTCGTAAAGTCTTGTAACTTTTTAATTTGAATGCCCGTATTCCTCCGCGTCTTGCCGCTATCGTCATAAGCGCTCCGCTACGGATATGACATAGGCGCGGTGGATCGCGGTTTAACTACGATAGCTCGTCGCTGGTCATATCCGCGAAGGCGGAAATCCAACATTGAAATAACCATATTGCATTGCGCCAACGCGATCGTCGATCGCCGCGTTATGTCATCGTCAAAAACAGGGCGATTTCGCGTTGCGATCTAAATCTTATTAAACCTTAAGCGTTCATGTGATTAAATCACAACTTTGTGTGGACTTAAAAATCCGTCGCCAATGCCTAACGAGGATTGCGGATATGCACATCAAAACAAAGAGAGCTTTATGAAAAACAATCTGTTTTCGCGCGCTTGGTCGCGTTTTTTACTTGAGTCGCCAATCGAAAGAACAAAAACGGTCGTTATATTCCTCGCGGCGGCTATTTTTTGCTGGTTTATGCCGCGCGCGATCGATCAAGGACATTCGCTTGAGCGCGTTATTTGCGCGATTGTTTTAGTACTGCTTGCGCGCTCGACGCTTCTAAGCGCTATATCGGTTTTTACGATTGCGTTGCTACCAACCGTATATGCGATCTTCGGGCTTGAGTTTGGCGCGTTGTATAATCCGTTTGTCGCCGCGTTTTTTGAAACCAACCCGCAAGAGGCAAAAGAGTTTATGGGTCTTATTCCTATTAAAAATTATTTCATCTCGTTTGGACTCGCGGCTTTAGCGGCGTTTGCTTTATTTGCATGGCGGCGCAAGCCGACTTCTCTCTCTCTCTCTCTCTCTCTCTCGCAAGATTGCGTTCGGCGTTTTGCTAACCGTCCTTTTTTGCGTGAGTTCGTTTTATAAGTTTTACTCCGCTCTTTTCGTAGGCTTATCTACATATTTTGATATTAAAAAAGATATGGTTGAAGGAGAGTTTACTCTTGCGATCAAACGACGCTTGGACGCTTTGGATCTGGATATTCGCGTGGTTATTCTAGGCGAAAGCGTTAGAAAAGATTATCTAAGCGTATATGGCTATCCGCACAACAACGCGCCCTTTCTTAATAGCGCAAACGGCGTATTTATCGACGGATTTATAGCACCTTCTTACAATACGCCTTCGTCAGTTCCGCTTCTTTTTGGATTAAACCTTAACGGAGGCAAAACCAACTATGCAAACAGCGTTGTTCGTCTGGCAAATAACGCGGGATTTGAAACCTATTGGATTAGCAATCAAGGAACGCGCAACGCCGCTTTTGACACGCGCAGTTCGCTATTTGCCAATCAAGCGCTTCATACCGAATATATAGGAAGTAAAACGATGGAAATTCGCGACGATTTCGATCTGTTTGATTATTTTGATCGCGCTTTGGATGACCGCGTTGATAAGCCGAAAATTATCTTTTTGCATATGTATGGATCGCATAACGATCCGTGCGGCAGGCTACATGGATTTTCAAATCGTTATAATCTGCCTTACGGCGATAGTTTTAACTGCTATCTCGCCACGATCGAAAAACTTGACATATTTATTAAAACGCTGATAGATAAGATGAATACGCGCCAAAAAAGCTGGGCTTTACTATATCTTTCCGATCACGGTTTGTTGCATTCTGGCGAGAAAACGAGCGTTAAGTTCAAACATACGGGGACGGCGAAACAATCTTATGAAGTTCCATTTTTCGCGCTTGATTGCAACGATAAAGAGCATATTATAATCAAGCGGCAAGTAAGCGGACTAAAATTTTTCGACTTCTTTTCGGTATGGATTGGCTACGATACGGATGCGAGCGATCCGAATTACACAATGCGAGATTTTCCACAAAGCGTTAATATCAAAACGCCAAAAGGCGATTACGCAAAGCTATACGACGATCCCGCGCTTTATTAGTTCTTACGGCAATGCAAACCGCGCAAATCGGCGCGCATATTAGATAATTAAGACGGGTTTAGTCGGAAGATTCCACTATGTAAAAATAGTCGGGATTGAACGCGGAATAATATGGTTTTATTATCGCTTCGATATATGCGTTTAAGCGATTTACCTTTACGACTTTGCCCACTTTCACGCCCGCGAAAAATATGCCGTCCAAACCGTTGGTAACCACCTCGTCTCCCTCTTTCACGTTCATCCAAGCTGGAATATAGCGGACGATCATTTCGTTATCTGATTTGCCCATAGCGATGCCCGGCGTTTTTTCTTCTCCTATATATACCGCGTACGAACATTCTACGTCGCCGTTAAGCAGCGCTTTGGCGTAGCCGCCGATCGAGGCGACGACTATTCCAGCCGCTTCGTTATTGTAGATTAGTCCTTTGATTTCCGTTGGCTTTAGATCGCCGTAGTCTATGATGATTTTTCGCATATTTGGCAGTTCCGCGTAACTCAAGGCGCGAACGGTTTTAACGCGAAATTTAGGCGGCGCTTCGTAGCCTTTTAACTTGGATAGATTTATTATCTCCGCGGCGAAAGCGCTTAACACGACGCGATCTTCTTTTAAGCGCTCGTTTTCCTCGCGCAGACGCTCGATCGCTTCGGCTTGATTAAAATGCGCGTCAAGCCATTCGTCAATGCGCTGAACCGCGGCGAGATAGTACGATTTGATTGCGGCGGTAAATTCGATAAACGGCGTCGCGCTCGTAACGTTAAACTTAACCGAGAGCGCGGCAATCAATATCGCCGCGACGATCAGTAAAGCGAATCTTCGCATATCTTATGAATCGTAGGCTATCTGTTGTAAGAAATCGATCTCTTCCAGCACGCGCCCCGCGCCTTTGGCAACCGCCAAAAGCGGCTCTTCGGCGACATAAACGGGCAATCTCGTAGCTTCGGACAAAAACTTGTCGAGTCCCTTTAGCAACGCGCCGCCTCCCGCTAGAATAACGCCGTTTTCCACAATATCGCCCGCAAGATCGGGCGGCGTTACTTCCAGCACGTCTTTTAGCGCGCTCAAAATGTCTTTTAGCGTATCCTGCAACGCTTCTCTAGCGTCGTCGCTCGTAAATTCAATGCCAGCCAAAAGTCCCGTGATCTGATCGCGCCCTTTGACAAACATTGAAAGCTGTTCTTTCGGCGCTACGGCGTTGCCGATTTGAATCTTGATCTCTTCAGCCACGCGCTCGCCGATTAGCAGATTGTGTTTGCGCTTGATGTAATCGACAATCGCCATATCCAGCTTGTCGCCCGCGACGCGAATGGATTTGCTAATCACAAGTCCGCCAAGCGAAACCACGCCAATCTCCGTCGTGCCGCCGCCAATGTCCACCACCAGCGAACCGCGAGGCTCTTTCACGGGCAGTCCCGCGCCGATCGCCGCCGCCATTGGCTCTTCGATTAGATAGACCTCGCGCGCGCCCGCGCTCATCGCGGATTCTTTGATCGCCTTTCTTTCCACCTGCGTTACGCCGTACGGAACGCCCACCACTATGCGAGGACGCACGAAGGTTTTGCGCCTATGCACCTTTTCTATAAAGTAGCGAATCATGCGCTCGGTCATCTCAAAATCGGCGATCACGCCGTCTCTCATCGGACGAATCGCCACAATGTTGCCCGGCGTTTTGCCCACCATCTCCTTAGCCTCGTGTCCGACCGCCAGAATGCGATTGCGCCCCGAAGGGTCGCGTTGAATAGCCACGACGCTTGGCTCGTTGATTGCGATGCCTTGCCCGCGAACGATCACGACGGTGTTAGCCGTGCCTAAGTCAATCGCTATATCGCTGGAGAACAGCCCGATGAGTTTGTCAAAAAACATAATTTTCCTTTAAGCGCTTTTCTTTTCTCGCGCTAATTTGATATAAAGCGGCTTTTCATGACTCTGTACGCAACCCGCATTGACGACCACCTCGTAACCTTCCAGCTCCGGTAATTCGTACATGCTCTCGCAGGTAACTTTTTCAAGGATCGATCTTAGTCCGCGCGCGCCCGTTTTGCGTTTGATCGCCTGTTTTGCGATGGCGCGAACCGCGTCCTCTTCAAAAGTCAGCTTCACTCCGTCGATTGCGAAAAGTTTCATATACTGCTTCAAAAGCGCGTTTTTCGGCTCCGTCATAATACGCATCAGATCGTCTTCTCCAAGCTCTTTAAGCGCCGTAACGACATGCAAGCGCCCTATGAGCTCCGGAATCAAACCGTAATGAACCAGATCGTCGGGTTCGGTTTCGTCGATAAGCGCCCGCGCGTCTTTTGTCTCCGCGTTTTTCGCGCGCGTAAATCCTAGCGAGTTTTTGCCTAGCCTGCGCGATATGATCTCTTCTAACCCGTCAAACGCGCCGCCGCACACAAACAGTATATTGGTGGTGTCCATTTGAACGTAATCTTGTTGCGGATGTTTGCGCCCGCCGCGCGAGGTTACGTTTACCTGCGCGCCCTCGATAATTTTTAACAGCGCCTGCTGAACGCCTTCGCCGCTAACGTCGCGGGTAATCGATCTGTTTTCGCCTAGCCGCGCGATCTTGTCGATTTCGTCGATAAACACAATGCCGCGCTCGGCTTTTTTCAGATCGCCGCCCGCGTTTTGCAACAGTTTTGTGAGAATGTTTTCCACGTCTTCGCCCACGTAGCCCGCTTCGGTTAAACTCGTCGCGTCGGCTATGGCGATCGGCACGCGCAGATAACGCGCCAATGTTTGCGCCATAAGCGTTTTTCCGCTGCCCGTCGGACCAATTAACAACACGTTTGATTTGGAGATTTCGCTCTCGTCTTCGATCTCGTGTTGGCGGAATATGCGCTTATAGTGGTTATACACCGCGATCGCGAAGGTTTTTTTCGCTTCCTCCTGCCCGATTACATAGCCGTCTAATATCTCTTTAAGCGTCTTTGGGCTGAACTCGGCTATATCCATTGCCTTGAGTTTTGCTAACTCGTTGTCGCTCATAATGCGATACGCGCTCGTAACGCAGGTTTTGCATATTTTCGCGGAGCTTCCCGTTAAGATTGGATTCTCGTCGGTTTCGCTCGCGCCGCAGAAATCGCATATTCTTGTACTCATTATATTTCCTCTTTTTCTTTTTGCGCGACGGATCGCGGAACTCCGCGCTTGCTTGAAACGATAAACTCGCAAAACAGTTTCGCTTCCGCGCTTAACGCGGCGTTTTGAAGCGCCTTCTCAGCCGCCGTTTTGGGCGATTGGCGCGATCTGAACGCCTCTTTATATATCGGCTTTAGCGCGTCGATCGCCTCGCGCGAAAAACGTCTGCGAAGCCCCGTGAGATTAAGCCCTATAATTTTAGCGCGGTTGCCCTCCGCCAAAACGTACGGCGGAATATCCTGACTTACCGCGCTTGCTCCCGCGATCATAGCGTATGCGCCGATTCGCGTGAATTGATGTATCGCGCTCATACCGCCGATTACCGCGAATTCGCCAATCTCCACATGCCCCGCAAGCGCGACGAAATTGGCGATAATGCAGCCGTTTGCGATCTGGTTATCGTGCGCGACATGAACGTGTCCCATCAAAAGGCAGTCGCTTCCGATTCGCGTTACGCCGCCGCCGCCCGCCGTGCCAATGTTGATCTGGCAAAACTCCCTGATTACGACGCGATCGCCAATGACAAGACTTGTAGGCTCGCCGTTGTATTTGAGATCTTGCGGCGGCGTTCCTATTGAAACGAGAGGAGAGATTTTGCAGTTTGAGCCGATCGTGGTTCGTCCCTCCACGTGCGCCGCGCGTCCGATCGTAGTTCCTTCGCCGATCGTCGCCTCTTTGCCGATAAAGGCATGCGCTCCGATAACGACTCCGCTTGCGATCGTCGCGCCTTCTTCTACGATGGCGGTTGAATGAATATTTGACATTTATTGTTTTTCTTTATCTACTACCATAGCTTTCAACTCGGCTTCGCATGCAAGCTCGCCGTCGACAAACGCTTTTGCGTCCAACACCCACACCGCGCCTCTGTTTTTGATAACGCCAACCTTGTACACAAGCCTATCGCCGGGGCGAATCGGCTTTCTAAATTTGGCGGAATCAATGCTCATAAAATAGACGACTTTGTTTTTCGCCGCTTCCTCGCTCATATCGCCCGTGTAAAAGGCTAACACCGCGCCCGCTTGCGCCATGCCTTCGACGATCATAACGCCGGGATATATCGGATGACCGGGAAAATGCCCTTGAAAAACAGGCTCGCTAATCGAGATATTTTTGTAGGCTTCCACGTATTCGCCGCTCTTGACCTCCGTAACGCGATCGA
The DNA here is from genome assembly GCA_031276985.1 of Helicobacteraceae bacterium. Classification (GTDB taxonomy): domain Bacteria; phylum Campylobacterota; class Campylobacteria; order Campylobacterales; family SZUA-545; genus JAIRNH01. The sequence continues at coordinate 19,559 of JAISMA010000024.1, forward strand.
CAAGCAAAAACGGCGCTCTGTGCGGCAGAATTTTCTGAATTTGTGTTACATCCAACGTCATAACGTCCCCTAGCGGTGAATTGGTCGCGGGTATTGTACTTAAGCGGCGCTAAAACTCATCGCGTTTTGTCTATAATCGCCGAAATTTTTTGGATTAAGGAGATTTTCTAATGAAACGACTAATCTGCGCGCTCTTGGCGTTTAGTTTCGCGTTTGCGGAGGACGCGAAAGAGGACGATAAAGCCGTTAGAATGCTTGCGGCGCTCAAATACGCTTACGCGGATGGCGGCGCGTTTTTCTACGAGCTTGGCGATTTGGAGTTTGTCGCGATCAAAGACGCCGACACCAACAACGGCAAGGAGATTTTGGAAAATCCCGACGCGCCGATAGTCAAAAAAACGCTTCCCGATAATCAAAATCCTTCGACAATTAACGTTTTTCTCGTTCGCGCCAAAACCGCGCAAACAAAAATGCCGACCGTTTTAGTCGATACGGGACTTGGCAAGGAGATTTTTGACAACCTTGACGCAATTGGCGTCGCGCCCGAAGCGATCGATATTGTCGCGATCACGCACATGCACGGGGATCATATCGGCGGCTTGACCAAAAACGGCAAGCCCGTTTTCGCTTCCGCGCGGGTTTTGTTGCCAAAGCGCGATCTGGAGTATTGGCTAGGTAGCGGCGAGGAGAACAAAAAGGCGGCGCAAGCGTTGCAAAAAGCCTACGGCGCGAGGCTTTCAACGTTTGAATGGGGAGATAAAATCGCGCCGAATATATTAGCGATCAAAGCCGAAGGACATACGCCCGGGCATACCGCTTACGAGATAGAATCTAACGGCGAAAAGTTATTGATCGTAAGCGATTTGATTCATTCGCTTAAAACGCAAATGGCTGATCCCGCGCAAAGCGTTATCTACGACGTCGATCCCGTTTTGGCGGCTTCAACGCGCCTTAAACTGCTTAACTACGCGGCAAACGCCGACATTACGATCGCGGGCATGCACATTCGTTTTCCCGGAATTGGCAAGGTAGTAAAAGACAAAAACGCCTTCAGATTTAAGCCAATTAACTAAAATGACGCGCTGGTATAATGACGCGCTTCAAAATCGCAATCAAGGAGGGGGGAGATGAAAAAGGTTTTATTAGCGGCGGCAATCTGCTTAACGCTTTGCGTAAACGCGGACGCTAGGGGAATTCCCGTCAAATTCGGCGAGGAAGAGAAAATCGAGCATATCGCGGACGTAGAGCTTAAATCGCCTCGCAATAAACCTATGGCGCTGGCGCAAAAGGTTACGACAAAATGGTTTATATTGCCGTATCGGACTACCGCCGAGCTTGCGCTTACCGATAGAGGCGAGACGGGCAGGTATTACAATATGCCCGAAGGCGACGATCTCGCCGGATTTCAATCGGAAGGGCTGCTGCCAAATCCTCTGCCAAGCGCGAGTTTGGGTTTGCTTGGGATACTTTGGGGACATTCGCTTTGGATCGCGATTTTCATAATTATCGCCTCGTTTGTCGTTCCGTTGCTACGCAAGCAAACAGCGCGTCCACAAGCGGCGCAAACGCCGCCGACGGAAAACGATCCAGACGCGAAAGTTTAATCCAAAAAGGCGCTCGATAGCGCGCGCTTGCTACAATTTGCGTTATGTCTTTGCAACGTTTGGTTTTTGCTTTTTGCGCTTCGTGCGCGATTGTATGCGCGGCGCTAACGGAAGAGTTCGCGCCGTGCGCCGAGAAAAATCGCCTTGCGTACGCGCGCGAGGGCAATCTCGTCGCCGTCGCGATCGACAAAGAGCGCGCGCTTGTGCCGCTTGGTTTGCTTAGTCCCGATAAACTGCCAAAAGCGTGGCGTCTGGAGCGATACGATCCGTTAAGCGGCATGGCGATCGTTCGCTTCGCGCATAATCTAACGCCGATTGTTTTTAGAAAAGCCGATCGCATAATCGAGCATAAAACTCTCCTGCTTATAAGCGAAACGGAAGCGATCTCGATCCCCGTTTCATCCGTAATCCGTCAATTCGGCGCGATTCCTTCGCGCATCAAGCCGCGTTCGTCTAGCGCTTCGCTGCTTACCGCGCCGTGTTACGCGGTCGTCGGCGTGTCGACGCTTGGCGCGATTATCGAAAGCGATTTTATAGAGCGTTTTATCGCGGCTAAAGAGCCGTTTGGCTGGGGCGATCTAGGTTTCAGGCTGGAAGGATTTAACGTATCCGCCGTCGATACGTTTGTTCCAAACAATCCTTTCAAAAAAGGCGATCGTATAAAGGCGCTTGGCGGCGTCGCCTACGAAACGCCCGAAAAACTCGCGCGCGCGATCTTGTTTTTAACGCCAAACGACGAGACGAATATCGCAATCGATCGGGACGGCGCGGAGACGACGCTTCGCGTTAAAGTTTCGGCGCGGCTTGGCGGATTTTTGATTGCAGATACTTTTTTGGAGCGTTTCGGCTGGGTTTTTAGCCATGATCTCGTCGTTCGCGCCGCTAATGACAACAAGTTGCCCGTTCGCGCAGGCGATCGCCTGATCGCCATTAACGGCGCAATCGTAAAGACTCCCGCGCAGGCGCGCGCGGTTTTGTCGGGCTACAAAGGCGCGATTCGTCTGCTTATGCAGCGCGACGATTTTCAGTTTTTTATTGCGGTCGAAACGGAGGCAAAATGAGCGAGTTATTAAAGGCGTTTGAAACCTACCTCAAGGCAAATCTGCCTAAAGCGCCTAGTTTTCACCCGCACTACGAAAAAGCTCTCGGCGAAATGTTGCTGGCGGGCGGCAAACGTTTTCGCGCCGCGCTGGTTTTGGCGGCGGCGACGGGATTTGACGAAAACGGCGCGTCCAAAGCGATGAGCGTCGCGCTTGCCGTCGAGACGTTTCATACCTATTCGCTAATTCACGACGATCTGCCCGCGATGGACGACGCCGATTTCAGGCGATCCGCGCCGACTTTGCATAAAAGCTACGACGAGGTTACGGCGATTTTGGTTGGCGACGCGCTGAATACGCACAGCTTTTCGCTTTTGGCGAACGCGCCGCTTTCAAGCGAAATCAAAATTAAACTCGTCGCGATCTTAGCCGAAAACGGCGGCGCGCGCGGAATGGTTTTGGGACAGGCTCTCGACTGCCATTTTGAAAACAAAAAGCTAAATACGCAAGAGGTTGAGTTTATCCACCGCGCCAAAACGGGCAGGTTGATCGCCGCTAGTTTGCAAATGGGCGCGTACGCGGGCGGCGCGAACGACGCGCAGGCGCGCGATCTTTACGACTTTGGCATGGATTTGGGGCTTTATTTTCAGATCCGCGACGACATTATCGACGCGACGCAAGAATCTGCGGCGGCGGGCAAACCCACCCGAAGCGACGCGCATAAAAACAGCTTTGTAACGTTGCTTGGAATCGACGAGGCGCAAAATCGCGCCAAAGCGGAGGCGAAAAAACTGCGCGAAGCGATCGCCGCAACGCAGCCGACGAGTTTATCGATCGCTCTCGATAAGGCGCTTGGCGGCTATCTTTTGCCTTAGCGTTTGCGTAAACACGACCGCGCCCGCGATCAGCAAAAAACAGCCAAACAGACTAAAAACGCTGTGAAGTTGCATAACGCCAAGAAACGGATGCACGAAAAACGGCGAGCAAAACTGCCCCAAAAAGAAACTGCCCGTCAAAATCCCCGAAAGTTTGGCGCGTTTTTGCGGCGCGACAAGGCTCAAAAACCACGCGCCGATATTCGCCATTGC
>JAISMA010000234.1 GCA_031276985.1 Helicobacteraceae bacterium
GGGCGCGGGTTATTCGGCGGTAGCGGGTTTATAGCCGCCGCCAAGCGCTTTGTATAACTCCACCTGCGCGGCGATATTTTCGGCTTCAGCCGCGTTTAAGCTAATCTGCGCGCCAAGCAGATCGGTCTCCGCGTCGATCACGGCGATATAGTCTCGATAGCCCGCCTCGTACTGCTCTCGCGTCAGTTTTAACGCCCGTCTTAGATAGGTCGTTTGCTCCTTTAGCCTAACCAGTCGTTCGGCGGCTTGCTCCCTGCGGCTTAGCGCGTCTTTAACCTCGCTGAAAGCCGTTGCTACGCGCTTTTGATACTGCGAGATCGCGATCTCTTTCGCCGCTTTCGCTGAATCCACCTGCGCTCCTATGCGCCCAAACGAAAAAATCGGCAGATTGATCCCAATACCCGCGCGCGCCGTCTGCGACTGCCGATCAAACAGATCGCCAAGCTCCGCGCTCGCAAATCCCGCCGATCCCGTTAGCGAAATCGACGGCAGATATTGCGCCCGCGCAGAGCCGATCGAGTAATTCGACGCTTTTAGCTCCTCTTCGGCGGCGCGAATATCGGGACGGCGAAGCAGCAGATCGCTAGGCAGATTCGCGCTAGGCAACGCGCCAAACGGGAAGCGATCGGAAATGGCGATCCGATCGTTAAAAATCGCCTTCGGCGTTCGCCCAAGCAGCACGGACATAGCGTTTTCAGCCGCCTCTTTTTGCCGTTTGGCATCGATTAACTGCGCCCGCGTGCCGTTTAGATTCGCCGCGACTTGACTAAGAATCAGTTCCGTGAGCGCGCCCGCTTTCGCCTGCGATTTTCTAAGCTCATAGGCGCGTTCCTTGCCTTGCAACATCTCCTCGATGTCGCGCGCGTTGTAGGTGAGCGCAAGCAGCGCGTAGTAGCTTTCGATCGCGCCGCCAATCAGCGAAAGCCTAATCGACTCCTGCGTGGCTTCCATAGCGAGCAGTTGCGAAAGCGCGGATTTTTTGCTATCGCTTAACTTTGACCAGAGATCCACCTCAAAACTAAGCGCGCCGCTTAACGCGAATCTATCGGAATCGACGAGTTTGGATCTGTTCAGCGGATCGCTGTGCGCCCACGTTCTAGCGCCTTCGCCCGAAACCGCGAAATTCGGATATTGCTGCGCCGTAGCCAGCCCCAAAGCGGCGCGAGCGCGAGCCGTGTTGCCCGCCGCGATCTCCAGATCGCGATTGTGTTCCAAAGCCTCCAGAACGATCTTGTTCAAAGCGGGATCGTTAAATCCCTCCCACCACGAATCGCTAATTTGCAAAGTATCAACCGCGCTTTCGGGCAGATCGTTTGCGGGCGCGACGTAGTTAGGCGCTAAAGAGCAACCGACAAAGAAAACGGCAATCGTCAAAAGTATGGATAAATTACGCATTTGCGCCCTTTTTGAACAGTTTTGCGAAGAAATCGCCTATTTTGCCCATGTGAACGAAAAACAACGGAATGTAAAACACCGCGATAAACGTCGCGGCGAGCATGCCGCCGATCACGCCCGTGCCGATCGCGTGCCGCGCCGCTTCGCCCGCGCCGCTGCTAATCGCAAGCGGCAACACGCCAAGCATAAAGGCGAGCGAGGTCATGATGATTGGACGGAAGCGCAATTTCGCCGCTTCGATCGCCGCTTCGACGTGCCCGTAGCCCTCTTCGCGCTTGTTCATCGCAAATTCGATGATGAGGATCGCGTTTTTCGCCGCAAGCCCTATCAACACCACAAGCCCAATCTGAAAGTAAAGATCGTTGTTCAAATCCCTAAGCGCCACGGCGACAATCGCGCCAAATACGGCAAACGGCACAGCCGCGACGACGGCAAGCGGCATTAACCAGCGCTCATATAGCGCCGCTAAGATCAAGAACACCAATATCACGCCAAAAACAAACGCCTGAATACCCGTGCCGCTCATCGCTTTTTCCTGATACGAGCTACCAGACCAAGCCAGCGTGTAGCCTTCGGGCAGGACTTCGGCGGCGACCTCTTCGATCGCCGCGATCGCCGCGCCGCTACTGACTCCAAACTTCGGTTCGCCCGTAATCTGCGCGCTGTTGAAAAGATTAAAGCGCTGAACGACGTCCGGTCCCAGCGTTCGATTGACCGTTACCAACGCGCTAAGCGGAATCATCTTGCCCGCGCTCGATCGCACGAATACGTCCTCTAGGTTTGCGGGGCTTTTTCTGAAATCGGCTTGCGATTGCATCATCACGCGAAAGGCGCGGGAATACATGTTGAAATCATTGACGTAATACGCGCCAAAAGTCGCCTGCATCGCGCCGAAAAGATCGCCGATCGACACGCCAAGCATTTTTGCCTTGTCGCGATCAAGCACGATTCGATACTGCGGCGTGTCGACGTCGATCGTGCTACGCACCTGCATAAGCGACGGGTGTTGATTGGCTTTGGCGACGATCTGGTTGATATATTTCGCCAGATCGCGCACGCTGCCGCCCGTGCGATCCTGTACGTGCATTTCAAAGCCTCCGCCAACGCTTAAACCCATAATCGGCGGCAGGTTTATGGCAAAGATCAACGCTTCGGGATTTTGCATAAATCGTCCGATAAACTGACCCGCTAACGCTTGCGAATGCTGCTCGGGTTTTGTGCGCTCAGACCAATCGGTAAGGTTGATAAATCCCGCCCCCGCGCTAGGTTTAAGAGCGTTGGACATCATATCGATTCCGCTCATCAGCGTCGCGTATTGCACCAGCGGGCTTGCCGCCGCCATATCCGCGACCTCGTCCATCACCTCCTGCGTTCGCGCCAGCGAAGAGGCGGGCGGCAGATTGGCGATCACCAGCAAGCCGCCTTTATCCTCCATTGGCACAAGCGAGGTAGGCACGCGCTCAAAAAGATCGTAAGTAAGGTACATCAGCCCCGCGAATATCAGCACGAAAACTGCGCCAAAGCGCACCGTTTGACGCACGCCTTCGGCAAAATGTTGCGTGATCCACATAAAAAGCCGATTAAACAGACGCAACGGCAAAATAGGCTCGGGATCGTGAGCGCGAAGCAACACGCCGCATAGCGCGGGGGTTAGCGTGAGCGCCACAAAGCCTGAAATCAGCACGCTAAGCACGATCGTCGTGGCAAACTGCTTGTACATTTCGCCCGTAAAACCGCCCATTAACGAAACGGGAATAAAGACGGCGCACAGCACCATAACAATCGCCACGATCGGACCGGTAACCTCGCTCATCGCCTTGATCGTCGCCCGTTTGACGCTAAGCTCGGGGTGCGTTCGCAGTATCCGCTCGACGTTTTCAATGACGATAATCGCGTCGTCGACCACGATGCCAATCGCCAGCACCAGCGCAAAAAGCGTCAGCAGGTTAATCGAAAAGCCCAGCGCGTAAAGTCCCGCAAACGCGCCGATGATCGACACGGGCACGGCAAGCATTGGTATAAGCGTGGCGCGCCAGTTTTGCAGGAAAAAGTAGATGATTAGCATAACGAATAGCAACGCTTCGCCAATCGTCTTGAACACTTCGTCGATCGAAATGCGGACGAATTTCGTCGTGTCGTACGGGATTACGTAACTGATTCCTTCGGGAAAGCGCTTGCTTAACTCCTCCATAGCCGCGCCCACCGCGTCGGCGGTCTCCAGCGCGTTCGCGCCAGATTGCAAGAATATGCCGATTGGCACGGCGGGCTGTTTGTTTTGCTTCGCGCTAAAGCTATAGTTTTGCGCGCCAAGCTCGATTGCCGCCACGTCTTTTAACCGCAAAAACGATCCGTCCGCGTTGCCTCTAATAATGATATTGCCGAAACTTTCAGGATCGCTAAGTCGCCCTTGAGAGACGATCGTATAGGTGTACATCGTCTCGCCGTTGCCGATTGGCGCTTGTCCAAACTGCCCTGGCGCGTACTGCGCGTTTTGCTCGCGGATAGCGGCGATCAGATCGTTTGGCGTGAGATTGTATTTGGCGAGGCGATCGGGACGTATCCAGATACGCATAGAGTAATCTTTGCCGCCAAAGAGCGTCGCGTCGCCCACGCCTTTAATGCGCTTTAGTTCGTCTAACACGTTTAACAGCGCGTAGTTGCTGACATACACCTCGTCGTAGCGTTCGGGATCGCCGCGCATAGCGATGATTTCAAGCATTGTGTTGGTGCGTTTGCGTACCGTTACGCCTTGTTGCTGCACCTCTTGCGGCAGACGCGAAATCGCGCCCTGAACGCGGTTATACACATTCACCGTCGCGTCGTCGGGATCCGTGCCCGTTTCAAAAAATACGCTAATCATCACCTCGCCGCTTGCCGACGCGCTCGATTGCATATAGATCATATTTTCCACGCCGTTAATCGCCTGCTCAATCGGCGAGGCGACTGTGGCGGAAGCGGTTTCAGCCGAAGCGCCCGGATAGCTGGTGAAGACCATTACCTGCGGCGGCACGACCTGCGGATATTCCTCGACGGGCAGCGATCGCATGGCGATCACGCCCGCAAGCACGATCACAATCGACAGCACGCTCGCTAAAATCGGGCGATCGATAAAGGTTTTTGAAAACATTTATATCCCTTGATTTTGCGGAACTACGGGCGTACCAGGGCGTAGCTTTTGCAGGTTGTTTAGTATTATCTGATCGCCGTCTTTTACGCCTTCGTTTAAGATCAAAAAGCGGTCGTTTTCGCTTTCGACCGTTACGGGACGCTGAACGGCTTTGCCCTCTTCAATCACATACACAAACTTGCCTTCGGGCGTTTGCGTTAGCGCTTCCGACGGAATGCGGATAGCGTTTGTTTTCACAATGCCGCTTAGAACCACGCGCGCAAACTGACCGGGCATAAGATCGCCGTTTGGATTTGGCATAACGGCGCGGGCTTTGACGCTACCCGTGTTGGCGTCGATCGAAGCGTCGATAAAATCGATCTTGCCTTCGCTTTGATACTCTTCGCCGCTTTCGCTTTTGACCAATACTTTGATTCCGACGGGATTTGCCCAATTGCCGCCGTCGATCGTATATTCGGTTTTGAGTTTTTCCATATTGGTAAAAGAAAACTCGGCGTGCAACGGATCGGTTTTGGTGATTGTGGTTAATAACGCGCCCGCGCTAATAAGGTTGCCCTCGTCCTGCGTCTTCGTTCCCGCAAAGCCTTCGATTGGCGCTTTGACGCGGGTATAGTTCAGATCGATCGTCGCGTTATCCAGCGCCGCCTTTGTGCTTTCGTACGCCGCCAGCGTCGCGTCGCGATCTTTTTCGCTGATCGCGTTAGTCGAAAACAGCTTTTGCGCTCTTTTGTATTCGCGCTCGGCTTGATTAAACGCCGCCTGCGCCGACGCTTTTGCCGCTTCGTATTTGGCGGGATCGATCACGAATAACACGGCGTCTTTATTCACCCTAACGCCCTCTTTGTACTCGCGGCTAAGCAAAGCGCCGCCCACTTTGGCGCGCACTTCCACAAAACCGGAGCTAACCAGCTTCGCGGGATATTCCAGCGTTATTGGCAGATTGCCCGCGTTAGCGACGAAGGTTTTCACGGGTATTGGCGGCGGCGTTTGTTGCGCGTTTTGTTGCGCGCCGCTTGGCTTGCCCTCGCATCCTAAGAAAATTAAGCCGAACAGCGTAATCAGCGCTTTTTTCATTTGCAATTCCTCTTTTACTTGTGTTAGGTGTAACCGCCGTTACACTTTTTGAAGCGGGTATGGTAGCGAACCAAACTTAAAGTACGCGCCGTTAATGCGCGTCGTCTGAAAAAACGCCGATTTTTCATAAACCGCCCGCGAAAAGTTTTTAGCTTCTTATCCGAACGTGAATGCAACGTGAATACCGCCCGCGCCCTTATCTTTGCCAAAATAGCGTCGATACGCGATCAAATTACGGCGGCGATCGTTGCGAAAACGCCGCTCTTATATTTTATTTAAGATTTCTTTGCATAGTTCCAATTCATAATCTACAAGATCGTCCATATCTTCGTCCAACGGCGTATTTAGCGCTTCGTTTAAGTGTTTTCTCGCGTTTGGAATATCGCCTTCTCTAAAATACAAGTCGCCCAGAACGGTATTTATTCTTACGCAAAACCAACTGTTGTCTTTTGTTTTTTCAAGCGCTTCGTTTAATATGGTTTTGGCTTCCGCTATTTTGCCTTTGTCCAGATAAAAAAGCGCCTTATTAAATTTATTGTTCAGTTCGTTGTTTAGCATTATTGCCTCCTATTTTACGGCTTAATTTCGCGCCGCGCTACCAAACCTAAGCGGATTTGGGATAAAATCGCGCCTTTCAAATGCGGTCGTGGCGGAATTGGTAGACGCACCGTCTTCAGGCGGCGGCGGGGCGACCCGTGGAGGTTCGAGTCCTCTCGACCGCACCAATCTAGTTTTTATCGGCAAGTTAGTTTTTATCGGACGGCTTGCTCGCGCCGTTGCGGGTTTTTAGCCCGCTTTTCATCTTGAGTTTTGCAAACTCCTGCATATCCTCCACCTGATCGTATTCGTCCATAATATCGACGTCCAAAAGTTGCTCGATCGCGTCTTCAAGCGTAACGATCCCCGCCGTCTGCCCGTAATTGTCAACCACCAAAAACAGATGTTCTTTGCGGCGAATAAACAGATCCAGCGCCTTCAAAACGGGAATATTTTCGGAAATGCGAAAAATTGGCAGCATAATCTCTTCGATCTTGCGATCGCTATGCTCCAATATCTCCTCTTCCATAATCTTTTTGCTGTGCGCCACGCCGATTACGTCGTCGATACTTTGATCGTAAACGGGAATGCGCGATCGGATAAAAATCTCCGGTTTTTTCGCCGCCTCGCCGACGCGAACGTCTTTTTGCAACGCGAAAACCACGCTGCGAGGCGTTAAAATATCCTTGACTTTATCGGCGCTAAGCGTCATTAAATTTTCGATCAGATCGGCTTCCTGCTCGCGCACCGCGCCGCTTTGCTCGCCTAGCTCCGTTATTGCGAGTATTTCGTCGCGGCTGATTTTGTGGCTATGCGCGATCTCTTTGCCAAAAAGCCTGCTAATTAGCGTCGCAAACAGCGTGAAAGGATAGGTGATCGTAATAAGCGCGGCGATAACTTTCGCCGAAGCGGGCGCAAGCGTTTTCCAATATCTCGCGCCGATCGTTTTTGGCGCGATCTCCGAAAGATAGAGGATCAAAAGCGTCAAAATAATCGACGTAAGCGCCATGTATTTGTCGCCAAATAGCTTTTGCGCCTCCGCGCCGACGCCGGCGGCGCCGATCGTGTGGGCAAACGTGTTGAGCGTAAGAATCGCGGAGATAGACTTGTCAACGTCTTTCTTAACGCTTTTCAACTTGGCGGCGGCGTTTGGATTGGTTTTGCTAAGCGATTGAATATAGCTAAGCGTCGTGGAAAGCAAAACCGCTTCTAAAACGGAGCAGATAAACGAAACAATCAGCGCCGATATCAAATATACGAGCAGAAGGGTCATCGAGGTCTCGCCTCGCGCCTACTATGATCCGACAAGATTCTCCTTCAAATTGCGCCTTGCGCCGCAAAAATATGCGTATATAATAGAGGCGTAAGGCTTAAAGTAGCGAATAAAACGCCAAAAACGACGAAAAAAACCGCTTGATACGCCTGCGCGATCGCCGCGAAGCGCCTTGAGCGCTTTATCGCCGCTATGATAATATCGCGGACTTTTCTTTATCGGAGCGTCGATGAAAATCTGTTTGATTGGGCTTGGATACGTTGGATTGCCGCTTGCGGCGGAGTTTGGCAAACGCTATGAAACGATCGGTTTTGATATTAACCAAAAGCGAATCGACGAGTTAAAAAGCGGCTTCGATCGCACGCTGGAACTAACTAGCGAACAGCTAAAAGCGGCTAATAAGCTAAGTTTCAGCGCGGACGTCGAGGCGATAAAATCCGCGAGCGTATATATCGTTACCGTTCCCACGCCGATCGATAGCCACAAAAACCCCGATTTAACGCCGCTAATCAAGGCGAGCGAAACGGTTGGCAGAGCGTTAAGCAAGGGCGACATAGTCGTTTATGAATCGACGGTTTATCCGGGCTGCACCGAAGAGGAATGCGTTCCGATTTTGGAGAAATTCAGCGGATTAAGGTTTAATCAAGATTTCTACTGCGGCTATTCGCCGGAGCGTATTAACCCCGGCGACAAAGAGCATACGGTCTCCAAAATCCGCAAAATCACCAGCGGCAGTACGCCCGAAATCGCCGATAAAATCGACGATCTTTACAAAAGCGTTATCGTCGCGGGAACGTTCAAAGCCTCGTCGATCAAGGTCGCGGAAGCGGCTAAGGTAATCGAAAACAGCCAGCGCGACATAAATATCGCCTTCATAAACGAATTGGCGCTAATTTTCGGACGGCTTGGAATCGACACGACCGAAGTGTTGGAAGCGGCGGGAACCAAGTGGAATTTTCTGCCGTTTCGCCCCGGACTTGTAGGCGGGCATTGCATAGGAGTCGATCCGTATTATTTAACGTATAAAGCCGAATCCGTCGGTTATCATCCGCAGGTAATTTTATCCGGTCGACGCATTAACGACGGAATGGGAGCGTACGTAGCCGCGCAAACGATCAAAGCGCTTATCAAAAAAGGATCGTCGGTTAGAGGCGCTAGGGCTCTGATTTTGGGGATTACTTTTAAGGAAAACTGCCCCGATATTCGCAACTCCCGCGTAATAGATATTGTGCGCGAATTGGAAGAGTTTGGCGTATCGGTAAGCGCGTTTGATCCATGGGCGGATATAGACGAAGTTAAGCGCGAATACGGCGATCTTAATATCTCCAAAACCTTGCCAAGCGAAAAGTTTGACGCGCTTGTCGTCGCGGTGGCGCACAAGGAATTTAAGGAGATTGATCCACGATCGCTTGTCAAGCCAGACGGCGCGATCTACGACGTGAAAGGACTTTACGATCGCGCGCAAGTCGACGGGCGGTTATAACCATGCCGTCGATTAGTCCCGCTATCGATTAAGTTTGGTAGTGATAAGATTCGCCCGATAAACCGCGATCGACGCCAAAAGCCAAAAGGATTAAAAAATATGCGCGATTTGGAACGCTTTAAGCTAGTTTTCGCTTTTCTCAAACGCACAGAGGTTATTATTCGTCTTGTCGCGTTTATATTTATATTGGCTTACATTATTTCAATGTATTCCGATCGCTTAATCGGCAGCGAACGCTACTCTAAACGTTTCAACAATAACGAAGTTTGGATGCATCCGTATTATAAGGACGACGTTAATATCGAAACGCTAATAATCCGTAAAAACCTAGCCCGCAGATTTAAGCATGGCGGATCGCTAAATTTCGTCGTCGATAAAAACGAAAGTCTAACGGATAGAGACGGCGTTATAATGCAAATATTCGCCGACGATAAACTAATAGCCGAACAAGCCGAAAACCCGTATTTGTATCAGGGAGCGGCGAAGCCCGTTGCCGTAAAGTTTAAGATTCCAAGCGGAACGAGCGAGTTAAAAATTACGCTTTTGCGGGGCAAAAACCATTGGAACGACGGGACAAAACTCTTTAACCTCGACGTAAATCGCGCAAATCCTTTTCCGACTATTCTTTTTTGGCTTTTTGCCATCGCGCTGTTTTATCCTCGCGCTTATTACCATCCAAAAACGTGGCTTGTCGGGTTAAAAACGCTTGCGGCAAATATTAAAAACGCCTTTATTCCCGTAACGTTTTCTGGGGGGGGGGGGGGGTGGATACCGCCGCGACCATTTCAAGCGGTATCTCGCCAAACCGCTTCCGCGAATTGGATTTTATAAGAGGGATATTGGCAATTGCGGTCGTAATGTATCATAATGGGCTTAGCCCAAAGGTTCAGGGAGGGTTTTGCGTTTCTGTATTTTTTATTCTCTCTGGATTTGTGATGAGTTATGCTTACGGCAAAAAAATAAAAAATGGCGCAATGGGTATTATGGATTTTGCTTTACTAAGATTGGGAAGATTATATCCTTTGATTTTTATTGGTTCAATAATGTCCATACTCATTGGTTTCTTATTATGGGTTCGCATGCCCGATCTTAACTCGATATTCTTAAATTTGTTTTTGTTGCAAGGGATAGGAACTAACTTTGGTTTTATTCCAGCTTTCTGGTCAATTGGGGTTGAGTTTTGGGTTGGTTTAACGCTATTTTACGGCATATTAAGATATAAAGCCTATTTTATTAATTTTTTAATTGTTTTAGCGTTGTTATTTTTTGCGTATGGCGGCAAGGACAGTTTGTTTTTTGGAATTGACGTTGGAGCAATAAATAGTAGGATACGCAGCGGTTTGTTTGGCGTTGGCGCTGGAGTAATAATTTATCAAATATATTTTTATTTCACGCATTACAAACTTGATAACCTTACGAAAAAAAGTTTAACATTCATGTTTTATCTGCTTTTCGTTACTATGATTATGTATATATTTGGCTCAAAGAGCATTGCGGTTTTCAAAGTAAAGGAGATTTACGCGCTAATATTAGCAAGCGCTATGATTTTGCTTGGCGCATTATTAAAAAACCAATGTAAATTGTTTTGCGCGAAATGGCAAAGCTGGCTTGGCGATATTAGCTATTCGGTATATGTTTATCATTTTCTTGCTATTTGGATAATACGCTCAATGATTGATATGAATAACAATGATATGTTCAATATAGTATGCGGACATTTAGCGGTTATTGCTATTGTCCTTATCGTTTCGCACTATTCAAGCAAATATATAGAAAAGCCCGCGTATAAATGGTTTAGAGCGAAGATCGGGCGATAAAAACCAAACTAAGCCGCGCTTTGCTATGCTTTCAAACTAAATGTTTTAATGTCGCTCAATATAGGTCAAGATAATGACAAACCTTAAATGGCTTGAAGCCGAGTCCATACACATAATGCGCGAAGTCGCCGCCGAGTTTGAAAACCCCGTTATGCTCTACAGCATCGGCAAAGACTCCAGCGTTATGCTACATCTTGCCATGAAGGCTTTTTATCCCGCCAAACCGCCTTTCGCGCTATTGCACGTCGACACAACTTGGAAGTTTAAGGAAATGATCAGTTTTCGAGATCGGCGCGTTAAAGAGCTTGGGTTAAACCTTATTACGCACATAAACGAAGAGGGAATCAAAGCGGGCATTAACCCGTTTGAGCACGGCAGCGCAAAATACACCGACATTATGAAAACCGAAGGACTTAAGCAAGCGTTAAACAAATACGCATTCGACGCGATCTTCGGCGGCGCGAGACGCGACGAGGAAAAATCGCGCGCCAAAGAGCGCATTTACAGCTTCCGCGATCGCAATCACCGCTGGGATCCGAAAAATCAACGCCCCGAGCTGTGGAATCTGTTCAATTCGCGCCATGACAGAGGCGAATCAATCCGCGTTTTTCCGCTTTCAAATTGGACGGAATTGGATATATGGCTCTATATATATCAAGAAAATATCCCGATCGTGCCGCTTTATTTCGCCAAAGAACGGCTGTTTGTCGAGCGCGACGGCATGCTAATTTTGATCGACGACGACAGATTGCCCCTGCGCGAGAACGAAAAACCAATCAAAAAAATGGCGCGTTTCAGAACGCTTGGCTGCTATCCGCTCACGGGCGCGATCGAATCAAGCGCGGACTCGCTGCCCAAAATCATCGAAGAAACGTTGCTTGCCAGAACAAGCGAGCGGCATGGCAGGGCGATCGACCGCGACTCGATCGGATCTATGGAAAAGAAAAAGTCGGAGGGCTACTTTTGAAAGACGTAACCGCGTACATAAAAATCCACGAGCAAAAAGAGCTGTTGCGTTTTATCGCGTGCGGCAGCGTGGACGACGGCAAAAGCACGCTAATCGGGCGGCTGTTAAGCGACAGCAAAACCATTTATGAAGATCAGCTTGCGGATATTGAGAGGGAGAGCGAGAAATTCGGCTCCGCTCCTAGCGGCGAGATTGATCTCGCGTTGCTAACGGACGGATTGCAAGCCGAGCGCGAACAGGGCATTACGATCGACGTGGCGTATCGCTACTTTTCCACCGACAAGCGCAAATTCATCATAGCCGACGCGCCGGGTCATAGCCAATACACGCGCAATATGGCGACGGGCGCTTCGACTTCCGATCTGGCGATTATTTTGATTGACGCGCGCAAAGGAGTTTTGGAGCAAACCAAGCGGCATACGTACATCGTTCATCTGCTTGGCATTCAGGTTATCGCCGTAGCAATCAATAAAATGGACGCGGTAGGCTTTGACAAGGCGGTTTTCGACGCGATCGCGTCCGACTACGACGCGCTTGCGAAACGACTTGGCTTGAACGCCGTTTATTACTTTCCAATCAGCGCGTTAAAAGGCGATAACGTCGTGGAAAAAAGCGCCAATATGGCGTGGTACAAAGGCGAGCCGCTACTTAGATTTCTTGAGACGACGCCAATCGATCGCGAGCGTTTCGCGTCTTTTCGCTTTTGCGTTCAAACGGTTATTCGCCCCGATCAAGATTTTCGCGGTTTTGCGGGTAGCGTCGCAAGCGGCGTTATCGCAAGCGGCGATCGCGTGGTCGCGCTGCCTAGCGGCGGCGCAAGCCGCGTAAAGCGAATCGTTACGAGCGACGGCGATCTAAGCGAGGCGAGCGCGGGCATGGCAATCGCGCTGGTTTTGGAAGACGAGATCGACGTTAGTCGCGGCGATATGTTTATCAAAGCAAGCGAGGAACGCCCGCAAATCGCGAGCGCGTTTTTAGCCGACGTCGTATGGTTGAGCGAAGCGCCGCTGGAACTTCGCAAACGCTATCTGCTAAAGCTGGGAACGAAAACGTTTGACGCAAGCGTAACAAGCGTGGAAGAGCAGATCGACGTTGAAACGCTTGGCGTAATCTGCTCAAACGAGGTCGGATTAAACGCGATCGCGTGCGTTAAGATCGCGACGGAGGGCGCGGCGGTTTTCGACGCCTATCGCCAAAACCGATCGACGGGCGCGTTTATTTTAATCGATCGTCTAAACAACGCCACGCTTGCCGCGGGCATGATCAAATCCGCGATCTCGCCCGCAATTGCGCGCGCCAAAGAGACGCAAACTTTTAGCGCCTTCGAGTTAGAGCTTAACGCGCTAATCCGCAAACATTTTCCGCATTGGAACGCGCAAGATATTAGCGCGCTTTAAGCGCCGCTACGCTATTGCGGCGGAGCTTTGCGGTTAATCGCTTAAAAGTTTGTTTTCCTCCAAATAATTAACTTGTCCGCAATCGCCGAGTTCGCATGCTTTCCTAGCGTCTCTTGTGGCGCTTTTCATATCGCCCAATTTTCTGTAAGCAAACGCGCGATTATAATAAGCGTATGTTTTTCTTGGATTGAGTCTAATTACCTGATCGAAATCGGCGATTGC
>JAISMA010000110.1 GCA_031276985.1 Helicobacteraceae bacterium
AAAGAGCTTGAAAAAGCGATCGTTTTCGCTTTGCAAACCGATCGTAACGCGAATGGCGTTAAGATTGTAACTTGCCAGATCGCGCACAATCATGCCGCGTTTGAGTAGCGCGTTTGCGGCGAAGCTCGCGCTTTTGCCTTCGGGAAAAAACAGCGTGATAAAATTGGTATAACTCGGCTCGTAGGTTAAGCCGATCTCGTTTGCGAACGATTCGTATCGCGCCATCTCTTTGAAGTTGTGCGCCGCGCTTTTTGCCACAAATTCGGGGTCGTTTAACGCTTCAGTCGCCGCCGCAAGCGAAAGCGTCGTTATATTAAACGGCGCGCGAATCTTATGCAACGCGGCGATAACGTCCTCTTGCGCGATCCCGTAACCAACCCGCATGCCGCCAAGCCCGTAGGCTTTTGAAAACGTCCCCGTGTAGATCGCGTTTGGAAACCGCTCGATTAGCTCCTTTGGCTCGATTAGTTTTCGCTCGTCCTTAAACGCCGCGTATTCCATATATGCCGCGTCGATTACGACCAGCGTTTGATCGCTTACATGCCGCAAAAAAGCGAAAACGTCGTCGCGATCCAGCGCGTCGCCGTAGGGATTGCTAGGCGAACAGATATAGATAATTTTCGGATTTTTCGCAAGCAGTTTTTCATACGCCGACAGATCGTGGCGATCGGTATCGGTCGTAACCGTTACGCCGCCCGCTTGCGCCGTATAGATCGAGTACATCGCAAAGGAGATTTTGTTTTGCAGAACAACGTCGCCGCTTTCAAGCGCCGCGTGGCTTAAAAACTCAAATATCTGATCGCTGCCGCTTCCGATGACGATATTCGCGTTTTTCACGCCGTATTTTTGGGCAAGCGCGGTTTTCAGCGCGTAGTAGCTGTCGTCGGGATAGCGATGTATTTTGTCGGCTAGACTTGCGATTAGCGCTTTGACTTTTGGGCTTGCGCCAAACGGATTTTCGTTGCTCGCGAGTTTGACGATCTCGTTTTCCGCCACGCCGTAATCGCGCGCGATCAGCTCGATTGGCTTGCCCGCCTCGTAGGTTTTTATGCCTTCAAGCTCTTTTCTAAACCGCATTATCATTAACTCCTTGCGTAGCTTCCCAGCCACTTATAGCGCTTGATCTTTTGGAGCGTCGCTTGCGATTTTGGATCGTCTCTATGCCCTTCAAAATCGATAAAAAAACGCGAATTGCGCTTGTCGCCACCTGAAGGTAGCGATTCGATCTGCGTTAGATTGATCTTCGCGTCGTTGAACTCCTTTAGCAGAGCAAATAACGCGCCGGGCTTATTTGGCGTCTGCGCGATAATGCTCGTCGCGTCGTCGCCGCTTGGCGGATTGACAAAATCGCTCAAGATTGCGAATCGCGTCGTGTTTTCGCCGCTGTCTTGAATGTTGTCAAACAAGATCGGCAGATTGTAGATTTTCGCCGCGATGTGAGAGCAGATCGCCGCGCTACGTTCGTCTTCGCTCGCAAGCCGCGCCGCTTTCGCCGTGCTTTCGATTGGAATCAGCTCGACGTTTTCCAGCCCGTGTCCGCGCAAAAATCCGCCGCACTGCCCAAACGCCGCGTCTTTGGAGTAGATCCGCTCGATCGCGCTTAGGCTTTCGCCTTTTGCGGCTAGGCAATGATGAATGGCAAGCTCCATATCGCCCACGATGAGCGCTTCGCTGCTTTCAAGCCGCTCGATTGTGTCGCCCACAAGCCCGCTCGTGTTGTTGTAGATTGGAACGACGCCGTATTTCGCGCCGCCCGATTCAACCGCTTTGAAAACCGCGCCGATCGACTGCATGGAAAGATAATCGCCAACCGCGCCGAAACGACTCTCCGCCGCCTGATGCGTGAAACTGCCGATTGGTCCCAAAAACGCCACGCGCTCCGATCGCTCAAGCGAACGCGAGGCGGCGAAAATCTCAAGAAAGATCGCGTCGATTGCGGGTTTGTTCAGTAATCCTTCGTGCTTTGCCAGCCTCGATAAAATCTCTTTTTCGCGCGCGGGGCGGTAGATGGTCGCGCCGCCCATTTTCTTGATTTCGCCGATCTGTTTGACAAGGCTCATTCGCTCTTCTAGCAGGGCGATTAGCTTGTCGTCGATTGCGTCGATTTGCGTTCTGATTGCGGTTAGGCTCATGATTTAGGCGCTTTCTGCGGACAAAATCATCGTTTTAGCGCTTTTGGCTTTCGCGCATTGCTCGCTTCGCGCTTGCAATCTGATTGCGAATAAACCCATTGGTTCTTTGGCGTTGATTGCGTCGATTTGCGCGCAAGTCGCGGACAAGATCGTCGCTTTGATGCTTTTGACTTTTGCGCTTTGCCCGCTTCGCGCTTGCATCCCTTGATCGCTTTGCTCTTGCGATCGTCGAAGGTTTTTTGCTTGCCCTCGAATTGATTGCCGCCGATCGCGTCGCCCTTGCATTCCAATTGCGGTTAGGCTCATTTGCTCTTTATCCTCATAGCTCTTTGTTTATGAGCAAGCCAACCGTTATTGATCGCGCCTTGTTTGCGATTGGCGGCGTTGTCTATCGCCGCTTTCGCGGCGCGCGAATTAAAGCGATAGTTCATCGAACGCCTTTGCGGGTGTTTTAATCGCAAAATCATATCAGGCGCGCGCTAAATCGCCGCGCTTCGCCTCGCCGCTTCTCCCGCCAATTGTCGCTGGACAAATGCAACGCGCCATACGTGTTTGCAACGCAATAATTAAGACAGCGCATCCCGCAGTTTCGTAAGCGCTCGTCATCGTTTTGCGATGTTTTAGATTCGGGCTTTCGCGGGAATGGCAACAGGCGGGCGCTTCGCGATTCTGCGACTTCGCGCAGAATGACGAAGGGGCGAGATCGATTGCGTAGCGCAACGCGAGGCCTTGCGACGCAGATCGGATGCTTGCGTTCCTTCGCGCCTTGCGCCGCGATCGGAGGCGGGCGTTATTTCTTTTCAAGTTGCCTAATCAAATCGCACTCTCCAAGCTCGCATGCGGTTCTAGCGTCTCTAAGCGCGCCGCGTCTGTCTTTCGCAAGCAGGTTTGTTCGCGCGCGCTCGACGTATATCGCCGCGTTATCTTTGTCCAGCGAGATCGCCTTGTTCAGATCGGCGATCGCCCTTTTGTAATCGCGCTGTTTGTTGTACGCGGCGGCGCGTTTTAGGTATATTCGATGATTGTTCGCGTCGAATTTGATAGCCTGCGACAGATCGGCGATCGCTTTTTTCGCGTCGGTTTTTATGAAAATATCGGCTCTATTGACGTAAGCCTCCGCGTATTTTGGATTGAGCTTGATCGCCTGATTGAAGTCAGCGAGCGCGCCGTTACGATTATTTTGTTTGAGGTATATTAGACCGCGCGCCGAGTATGATTCGGCAAGCGACGGATTGAGCTTGATCGCCTGCGTAAAATCAGAAAACGCTTTGGAGTAATCCCGCAATTCGCCGTTGGAGACGCCTCTGGCGCCGTAAGCCTCCGCGTATTTTGGATTGAGTTTGATCGCCTGATTGAAATCGGCAATCGCAATTTTGTACTGCTTCAGCCCGTTGTTCGCTACGCCGCGCCCGTAATAATAATCCGCTCGCCCCGCCTCCTTTTGGATAGCCAGCGTGAAATCTTCCGCCGCTTTTTTGTGGTCGCCGACGCGGTTATAGGCGGATCCGCGTCCCGCGTAAGCCTCCGCGATCGCGCCGCCGAGCTTGATCGCTTGCGTAAAGTCGGCAATGGCTTTTCTGGCTTCGCCGTTTCTTAAATAAGCCGCGCCGCGTCCCGCGTGAGCCTCCACAAAATTGGGGCTTAGTTTGATCGCTTGATTGAAATCGGCAATCGCCTTTGCTTGATCGCCGCTTAGACTATAGGCCGCGCCGCGTTCGTAGCTGGTTTTGTAATCTTTGGGATTTAGCCTGATCGCCTGCGTAAAATCGGCGATCGCGCCGCCGTAGTTTTTGTTCGCGACGTATATTCGACCGCGCTCAATATACGCCTCCGCCTCGTCCGCGTCCGCGTCGATAGCCGCCGCGTAATCGGCTAGAGCGTTTTTGCGATCGTTCATGGCGAGATAGGTTTTGGCGCGCAGCAGATAAGCGCGCGTTAATTTGGAATTCATTTTGATCGCGGCGCTAAGATCGGCGAGCGCCTTCATATGATCGTTGCGCGAGGCATGTATTGCGCCTCTAGCGGCGTAAGCGGCGATGTGATACGGATCGACCTCGATCGCTCTGGAATAGTCCTCAAAGGCTTTTTCAGCGTCGCCAAGCCGTTCGTGGGCGTTTGCGCGTAAAAACAAAATCAACGTGTCTTTCGGCTCAATCGCGAAGGCCAGATTGTAATCTTCTATCGCCTTTGCGTAATCGTTCGTTTTTAGCGCGACGGAAGCGCGAAACAGGTGCGTCAAAGCCTCCCTGCTCGCGTCGTATCTCGCGCCGCGCGTGTAATCGGCGAGCGCTTCGGCGCTGTCGCCAAATCTGCACCGCGCTAATCCGCGCTTGAAATACGCTTCGGCTAGATCCACCTTTAGCCTGAGCGCTTCCGTGTAATCGGCGATCGCGCTACGCGTCGCGCCGACGTTGAAATACGCGTTGCCTCGCAATAAACGGGCTTGATCGTGATTTGACTCGCGATTGATTACTTCCGTGTAATCGGCGATTGCTTTCGCGTAATTTTTTAAGATTACGTATTCGTTGGCGCGGCTCATATACGAAGGGATTGTCTCCGCGCTTAGCCCGATCGCCGTAGTGAAATCCTCGATCGCTTTTTCGTGTTTGCCGTCTATAGAGTAGGCGAGAGCGCGTCCGCTGTGGGCTACGTATGAAGCGTTGTCGTTCATGATCGCGAAGGTGAAATCGACAATCGCTTTTTTCGCGTCGCCCATTTTCAAATAGACGAAAGCGCGCTCGATAAACGGCGCGGCGACAGTTTGGTCGGCTTTGATTTGCTCTGTGTAGCGCTCAAGCGCCTCTTGATTGGAAATGGGCTCTTCGGCTGCGTACGCGGCGTAGATAACGAGGGCGCAAATTAGACTAAAACGCATTGAACCGCCTTTGATCTGAAGTTACGCAATTTTAGCTTAGAATAGTTTTATTAGTCGCCAAAATCTATTTTAAGCGGGATAAAACGACGCTTTTTCACCCGCGACGAAATATCCGCCTAGTGAAACTTGAGTATATCAATAGAGAAAATATGGTAGGCTTGCGTCGCAAAATCAAAGAGCAAGAAAAAGGAGAGATTATGAAAATTATCGATGCGCGTTGCCGTCCCGCGTTTTTGCACCCGTTTTTCGGCGCGGAGGACGGAACGGCGGAGTTTGAAACCGCCAAATGGCTTAACAAGCGCGTTGGAACTAGGGGCGCCGCGACGCATTTTGTTAAATCGCGCACGATCGAAGGCTTTTTGGACGAGGTGCGATCGGCTAGGCTGACTTACGCGATCGTAGTCGGGCGCAAAACGCCCGCGCAACAGATCGATAACGCATTTGTCGGTCAAATCGTCGCGCCGCACAAGGAACTTTTGGGCGTCGCGGGGGTTGATCCCGCGCTGGATGGCGTCGACGAGGCGATAAAGCAGATCGACTACGCGATTGACGCGCTGAAGCTGAAGGCGGTCAATATCGAACCCGGTTTTGCCTCCCCGCCGCGCCACGCGGACGATCGGCTCTATTTTCCCGTTTATGAGCATTTGTCGAAGCGCAAAATTCCTTTAACGTTGATGAGCGGTCCCACCACGCCCGATTTGAGCTTTAACGATCCCGCGCATTTAAGCCTTGTCGCCGCGAACTTTCCCGCGCTGTCGATTGTCGTTTATCACGGCTATTATCCCAATACGGCGGGTTTGGTCGGCGCGGCGTTTCGCTACGAGAATATCTTTCCCGTTCCCGATATGTACGGCTTTATCGCGGGCGGAGAGCCGCTGATTGAAGCCGCGAAAACCTTTTTGCAGGATCAATTTATCTTTGGCAGCTCGTATCCGTTTCGCCCGATCAGGCAGTCGATTGCCGACTTTCTAGCTTTCGGCTTTACGGAGGCGATTGCGGAAAAATTGTTCTTTAACAATGCCGCAAGGGTTTTTAATGTTGAGTAATCCAATCAACTTAATTTTAGTTTAAGCAAACGCTTGGCAAACTTTCAGACTAAGTTGATATACAAACTAAACATTTCCGTTTGCGTATCAACAAATCTAAAGTTTGGAGTTTCCAAATGGCTTCGGAGATTTTCTGGTTTTTACCAACCGGCGGCGACAGTCGTTATCTGGGCGAAAGCGAGTACGTGCGTCCCGTTACCAATAAGTACCTTCGGCAGATCGCCACGACGGCGGAAACGCTAGGTTACGACGGGCTGTTGATTCCGACGGGCAGCGGCAATTTCGATCCGTTTTTGACGGCGGCGACGCTGGCTAACGTTACAAACACAATCAAGCTGCTTGTCGCGCTACGCACTTCGGCGGAAGGCTCTCCCATCGTTTTTGCCCGCAAAAGCGCGACGCTGGACGAGGCGTTAAACGGACGGCTAATCCTAAACGTGGTGCCCGGCGCGTGGCAGGAAGAGCTTGAAGCCGACGGCGTGTTTTTGAGCCACGACGAGCGCTATGAGCAAGCCGACGAGTTTCTCGCGGTCTGGAAGCGCTACTTTACGGGCGAAAAGATCACGCACGAAGGCAAGTACTATCGCGTCAAGGACGCGGTAAATCTTTTTCCGCAGGCGCAAAGACGACGAGTTCCGCTCTATTTTGGCGGTTCGTCGGAAGCGGCGCACGATCTCACCGCAAAGCATATCGACGCCTATCTAAGCTGGGGCGAGCCGCTTGAGCAGGTCGCCGAAAAGATTAAAGACGTAAAAGATCGCGCCAAAAAACTTGGCAGAGAGGTGCGAATCGGCATTCGTTTGCAAGTGATCGTGCGCGAAACCGAGAAAGAGGCGTGGGCGGCGGCCGAAAAGCTCATAAGCAAACTCGACGACGAGATTATCCAAAAGGCGCAACATATTCAAAACGTCTCGGATTCCGTCGGGCAGCATCGCATTACCGATCTGCATAAAGGCGACAAATCCAAACTAACGATCGCGCCAAATCTATGGGCGGGAATCGGGCTTGTTCGCGGCGGCGCGGGAACGGCGCTGGTGGGCGATCCAAAAACGGTGGCGGCGCGGCTTAAAGAGTACGAAGCGCTTGGCGCGGATACGTTCGTGCTTTCGGGTTATCCGCATCTTGAAGAGGCTGTGCGTTTTGCCGAGCTTGTCTTTCCATTGCTGGAAGGCAAAAAGCCCGTTACGATCAGCGGCGCGGTAACAGGCGGCGTTTTCGACACGGGTTTAGATCAGCGCTATCCAAATTAAACAAGGAGATTAAGATGAAAAAGTTACTACTTGCCTTTCTGGCTTTGACGAGTTTCGTTTTTGGCGATCACGATCACAACGATCGCGGCTCAAAAGCGGAGTTAAGAATCGGCGCGCAACCCTATCCGCTTTACGCGCCGATCTGGGCGGCAAAAGAGCTTGGCTATTTGGACGAGGAGTTCAAAAAAGTCGGCGCGACTTATACGTGGAACGTTTTTGGCAACGGTCCGCTGGTTAATGAAGGCGTTCGCGGCGGCAGCATAGATCTGGGAATGATGGCGGATCTGCCCGCGATCATCGCCAAATCGGTCGGATTGGACATTGTGGTTTTCGCCAATTTCGGAATCGGCGAAAAAGCGCTGGCGCTGATCGTACCGATTGATTCGCCAATCAAAGAGGTAAAAGACATCAAGGGCAAAAAGATCGCTTACGGCAAAGGCACGTACGCGCAACATTTGCTGGCGCTTTTGGTCAATAACGCGGGACTAAAAAACGGCGATTTCGAGCATGTTAATCTAGGGGCGGGCGACATTCCAAACGCGATCAGAACGGGACAGGTCGACGGCGCGGTGATCTGGGAGCAATACATTAGCCTGCTTGTCGTACCTGGCGAAGCGCGGGTGGTCGCGGACGGAACGGGAATCAAGCTGGGCAACAACATTTCGTATATCAAGAAAGATTTCGCGGACAAACACCCCGAAGTGTTGACGGCGTACGTTAAGGCGATTGAGCGCGGCGCGAAGTATATCAACGGCGATAACAAAGCGGCGGCAAAACTGCTTTCGCCCACGTTCAAGGTTACGCCCGAAGTGCTGGAAAAGGTTTTTTCGCACTTTGAGTACTACGCCAAATTTCAACCGCGCGACATTAAAGAGATCGAGACGGTCAAAAACTACGTTCTTAAAGAGAAAATTATCCGCAAAGACGTGGATATAAAAGAGTTTGTTACGACCAAATATATCGAGAAGGCTGGAATATGAAAGGCGCGTTGGCGGCGATCGCGATCGCGCTTTTCGCCCTCGATCTTTTCGCGGCGGATAAGCCTACGCTTCGGATCGCCGCGCAACAGACGCCCGCGTACGCTTCGTTATGGGTCGCAAAAGAGCTTGGCTATTTTGACGAAGAGTTCAAGAAAGTCGGCGCGACATATACGTGGAACGTATTTTCGGCGGGACCGCTAGTCAACGAAGCGTTAAGCAGCGGTAGCGCGGATTTGGGCGTATCGGGCGATCAACCCGCGATCACTCTTAAATCGTCGGGGCTTGACGTGATCGTCGTTTCCAATTTGGGATCGGGCGAACGCACGATTGGATTGATCGCGCCGCCAAATTCGCCGTTCAAAACCGTTAATGACTTCAAGGGCAAAAAGATCGCCTACGGCAAGGGATCTACGGTGCATCATCTGCTCGATTTGCTGCTTAAGAAAAACGGGTTAAGTAAAAGCGACATAGAGCATATCAATCTTGGCGTGGAAGATATTGGCGCGGCGCTTGATCGCGGCGACGTGGACGGCGCGTTGGCGTGGGATCACACTTTGACGAAGCTAATCTCCGAAGGCAGAGCGCGGCTGATCGCCGACGGAACGGGCATAAAGCTAACCAATCGCGTCAGTTACGCGACGCGATCGTTTGCCAAGAAGCATCCCGAAGTGATCGCGGCGTATATAAGGGCGATCGATCGCGGCGCAAAGTGGATCGAAGGCGACAATAAAGAGGCGGCGTACAAATTACTCTCGCCAATTTTTAAGCTCGACCGCGACGCGTTTAGCAAAGTGTTCGCCAATCAAAAGCTCTACACGAAGTTTTATAAACGCGACATCGACGAAATCCGATCGGTCAAAGATTATCTGCTCAAAGAGCGTCTAATCCGCAACGATGTAAACATCGACGAGTTTATAACCTTAGAGTACATAAAGAAGGCGGGAATATGAAAGGCGCGTTTGTTATGCGGTTGGCGGCGATTGCGATCGCGCTTTTCGCCCTTGATCTTTTCGCGGCGGATAAGCCTACGCTTCGGATCGCCACAACGCCTTATCCGCTTCAAGCGCCCCTGTGGGCGGCAAAAGAGCTTGGCTATCTGGACGAGGAATTAAGCAAAGTCGGCGCGACTTATACATGGAACGTTTTTGAAAACGGTCCGCTAATCAACGAAGCGGCAAGAGCGGGCGATATCGACACGGCGATTTTAGGCGATCAGCCCGCGCTTATCGCAAAATCGGTCGGGCTGGACATTGTGGCAATCGCCAATATCGCGGCGGGCGAAAAGGCTATGGCGCTTGTTGCGCCGACCGATTCGCCAATCAAGCGGTTTGAGGACATTAGGGGCAAAAAAATCGCCTACGGCAAAGGCACTTACGTACAACATCTGCTCGTTTTGCTGCTGGAAAAGCACGGCGTGAAAAGCGACGAGTTTGAGCATATCAATCTTGGCGCTAACGACATTCCGATTGCGCTGGAAAACCGCCAAATCGACGGCGCGGTAATCTGGGAACACTATATCAGCCTGCTAACGCTTTCGGGTAAAGCGCGGGTAATTGCCGACGGAACGGGCATAAAACAGGGCAACATTATCGCCTATGCGCGAAACGATTACGCCAAAAAGCATCCGCAAGTTTTAGCGGCGTATATCCGCGCTCTCGATCGCGGCGCGCGTTATGTAAGCGATCATCCAAACGAAGCGGCGGCGGCGCTTGCGCCCGCGTACAAACTGCCGCTTGACGTAACGACCGCGTCGTTAAAACGGATAGATTTTCGCATCAAGTTTACGCCGCGCGATCTAGCCGAGATCGCGGACGCGGCAAATTACCTGCTTAAAGAAAAAATTATCCGCAAAAAGGTGGATACAGCCGCCTTTATCAGCGTGAAATATATCGATTTAGCGGGGATTTAAGCCATGTTAAAACGGGTGGGTTTAGCGGCGCAATATCTGGTTCTGCCCATTTTGCTAGTAGCAATTTGGAAAATCGCGGACGTTGTCGGCTGGATTCAGCCCTACACAATGCCGCCGCCCGAAGACGTAGTTATGACGGGCGTTGAGTTTGTCGAGGATGGCACGCTTTGGGAGCATACGAAAGCGAGCGTAATTCGCGTTTCGTACGGCTTTGCGATCGCGTTGGTCTTGGCGCTTACGCTTGGAATTGTAATCGGGCTATCGAGAACGGCGGAACGACTGACGGGAGCGATTTTGCAAACGGTGCAGCCCATTCCGCCGATCGCGTGGATTCCGCTTGCGATCTTGTGGTTTGGCATAGGCGAGGGATCGAAGCTATACATTATCGCGATCGGCGCGTTTTTTCCGATTCTCATCAACACGATCGAGGGAATCAAGAACATCGATCCAAAATTTCTGGAGCTTGCCAAAGTCTACGAAACTTCGCGCTGGCGCGTGATTGCGCGGGTGATTTTGCCCGGCGCGCTACCGTTTATTATGGCGGGCGTTCGGCTGGGACTTAGCATGGCGTGGATCTGCGTTGTCGCCGCCGAGCTGATCGCGGCTCAGGCAGGAATCGGTTATATGCTAATGGACGGGCGGAGTTTGTCGCGTCCCGATATGGTCATTTTGGGAATGCTGATTATCGGCGTTATCGGCAAGGCGCTTGACGATCTGCTACGCAAACTCGCTAAAAAGGCGATCAGGTGGCAGTAGATCCTATTTTGCGAATACGCGATCTGAGCAAGACCTTCGTTAGCAAAGACGCGAAAAACCTTGTTCTGTCAAATATCAACCTAAGCGTGGATCGCGGCGAATTCATATCGATTATAGGCGCGAGCGGATGCGGCAAATCTACCTTGCTTAGAATTATCGGCGGGCTGGAGACGGCAAGTAGCGGCGAAGCGATCTTTGAAGGTTCGGCGGTGAGCAAGCCAAGCCGCGATCGCGGTTTTATCTTTCAGGATCATCGCCTGCTGCCGTGGCTTAACGTGATCGAAAATATCAAGTTCAGCCTGCCGCCAAATACGCCAAACGCGAATGAGATCGCGCTGGAAAAATTGGCGGTAGTGGGATTAAGCGGTTTTGAGCGGCGCTATCCGCGAGAGCTTAGCGGCGGCATGTCCCAACGCGCCGCGATCGCCAGAGCGCTCGCCAATAACCCGAAACTTTTGCTGCTTGACGAGCCGTTTGGAGCGCTGGACGCAATCACGAAAATACGTCTGCAAGAGGAGATTTTGCGTATTTGGAACGTAGAGAAAATCACGATGATCCTCGTTACGCACGACATAGACGAAGCGGTTTATCTAGGAGGGCGCGTAGTGGTTATGGGTAGCGGCGGCATAGACGCGATTCACCGCATAGAGCTTAGTTCGCCGCGCAATCGCGTCGGCGCGGATTTCGCGCGGCAGAAGTCGGCGATCTACAAAGCGTTTTTCGGCGATCTCGAAGCGCCGTTTACGTACACAATTTGAACGAGAGGAAACAATGAGCGACAAACAAACCGCGCAAGAAGCGCTACTAAAACAAGCTCTGTCGGGTTTTAACGACAAAGGAGCGATCAAGGTGCTTGCGACGCTGGATGAAAACGGCG
Organism: Helicobacteraceae bacterium; assembly: GCA_031276985.1. Taxonomy (GTDB): domain Bacteria; phylum Campylobacterota; class Campylobacteria; order Campylobacterales; family SZUA-545; genus JAIRNH01. The sequence continues at coordinate 11,826 of JAISMA010000110.1, forward strand.
CGCCGCACCCCGTATGCAAGGGATCGTTGCGCTACAACGGCGAGACGATCGAATCGTGGGAGATTTTGGAAAGCTCCGAAACTAACCGCAATCTGACGCGCTCAATCTGGTTTGACAAACCGATCGCGATCTTGCTGATTACGTCGGATCGAAAAGCCTACAAATTTTCCGTCAAAGCCTCGCGCAACATCATCGCGGGCAAAGCCTTTACAAGCGCGTACGAAGCGGCGCAGGAGCGTTTCAAAGGACGCGGAATCGCGGGCGTGTGGCAATACGAAATAATAAGCGTTAAAGAAGAGACGGCTTCCGCGCGGATTAGCGAAGAAGAAGCGGCGCGACCCTATTTTACGCATCTGGATCAACTTGCCAAAAGGCAGAGCGTATGAGCGTGGAACGAAGCGAATTGACCTTTGACGAGGTTGCGGCGAAATATCCCGATTTTCCGCGTCTGCCGCTACTGAAAATCGATATTCAGCGGCGCGGCGTGGCATATACCGACGCGGCTTTGGAGCTGTTTGATCCCGCCGTTCACCAGATTAACGGCGCGCATATTTTCGGCAACCGCGACGGCAAAATTACGGGACGCCCCGAAGGTATGCAACTGCGCGACGGCACGTCGCTGGTAGTTACCACCGCGCCGATCGAGCAAAATCCGTACATCATCGACGCGATCGACGGCGAGCTTTACGCCGTCGATCAAGGCAAACCGATCGAGCGCGTGTGGTATTGGGAAAAACCCGGTTATTACGACAAAAAAACAAGCGCGGGAATAGCGATGCAAAACGTAATCAGCGCGCGTCCGCAACGCCTGTCGCTTTCGCCGTACCGTTACTGCTGGTTTTGGAGCGACGAAGGCGGCGGAGGGTGTAAGTTTTGCGACATTGTGAGCAATCTAAAGCAGGCAAAAGACGAGATCGGCATGCCGACAAGACTCGATCTCGCCGACGTGAAAGAGACGCTAAACGAGGCGCTAAAAGAGCGCGGGCGATATACGGCGATCTGCGTTACGGGCGGCAGCGACATTCGCGGCGACGCGCCCTTCGACAGCGAGGCGGATTATTACGTTAAGACGTTGCAAGCTGTGGGCGATTGCTTTAACGCGCCCAAAATCCCCATTCAGTTGATCTGTACGGCGATGAAAAAAGATCAGCTCAAGCGCATTTACGACGCCACGCCCGTTTCCAGCGTTACGATGGACATAGAAGTCTTGGACGAGGAGCAGTTCAACCGCGTATGCCCGGGCAAAGCGAAATGGATCGGCTACGACGAGATGAAACGCCGTCTATTTGACGCGGTGGAGATATTTGGCGAAAACCGCGTGAATACGGGAACGGTGGGCGGCGTGGAGCTTGCCGAGCCGACGCGCTTTCGTAGCGAGGACGAGGCGCTAGAGCAGTACCTAAGCGAAGCGGATAGTTTGGCGAAAAACGGCGTGAGCGTTATACATTGCGTGTGGAATCCAAATCCGGGATCGGCGTATGCGGGAAGACGCAACGGATCGCTGGAGTATTACGTTCGGCTTGCTCAAGGCTTGCAGGAGATTCGCAAACGACACAATCTGCTGATCGACTTTGACGATTACAGACGTTGCGGCAATCATCCCGACACGGATTTGGCGCGCGTATTTTGATCGCCGAAACATAAGGAGAACGCATGAAAGCTAAAAAACGCGAATTGACCTTAGACGAAGTTACGGCGAAATATCCAAATTTTCCGCGTTTCGTGGCGCTAAAAATCGACGCGCACCGACGCGGCGTAGCATATACGCAAGCGGCTTTGTCGGCGTTTGACGCGGCGCGACACCAATGTTTTGGCACGCACCTGTTCGGCTCTCGCGACGGCAAAATCGACAAACGCCCCGAAGCGCTTATCATGCGCGACGGCGGTTTGATTATTGGGCTTCCTACGCCGATTGAAAATAACCCGTATCTAGTCGATCTGATCGACGATCGGCTGTTTATCACCGATAACGGCAAGCCAATCGAAGAGGTTTTTTATTGGGAGAAACCGGATTATTACGACAAGCGCGCCAAAAGCGGCACGCTTATGCAAAACGTGGCGAGCGCGCGCCCGCAACGGCTCTACGTGATTCCAAACCGCTACTGCCATTTCTGGACTGCGGACGAGGGCGGCGGAGGATGTAAGTTTTGCGACATCGTAAATCACCTGAAAGCGCAACGCGAGGAGATCGAAATGCAAACGCGCGTAAAGATTGACGACGTGCGCGAAACGATAGGCGAAGCGCTTAAAGAGCGCGGGCGATATACGGCGATCTGCCTTTCAAGCGGCAGCGACTTTCACGGCGAAAAACCGTTTGACAAAGAAGCGCGATTTTACATAGAGGTACTGCAAGCGATCGGCGAGAACTTTAATACGCCCAAGTTTCCGTCGCAACTGATCTGTACGGCGCTAACCAAAGAGCAGTTAAAAACGCTATACGACAATACGGGCATTTCCAGCTTGACATGCAATATCGAGGCGCTTAACGAAGAAATGTTCAACAGCGTATGCCCGGGCAAAGCAAAGTGGATCGGCTATAAAGAGTGGAAAAAGCGGCTTTTTGACGCGGTGGAGATATTTGGCGAAAACCGCGTGAATACGGGCTTTGTCGCGGGCGTGGAGCTTGCGAGTCCGTACGGCGCGAAAAGCGAAGACGAGGGGCTTAAATCTATTCTAGACGAGGCGGAGGATTTCGCGCGGCACGGCGTGAGCGTAATCTCTATGGTTTGGCAACCGCGACCGGGTAGCGAGCTTGGCTCTAGCCACAGCCAGACAAGCGGATCGCTGGAGTATTACGTTCGGCTTGCTCAAGGCTTGCAGGAGATTCGCAAACGGCACAATCTGCTGATCGACTTTGACGATTACAGACGTTGCGGCAACCATCCCGACACGGATTTGGCGCGCGTATTTTGATCGCCGAGTCGATCGCCGCGCGGAATGCGATCTTGCAAAGCCTTTTCTCGACGATCTTATAAACGCCGTTTGGGCACGCCGTTTAACGCACCGCGAATTGATCTCTTTGCGAAGTTTCTTTGTGCTAGCATTCGCGCAAGGAAAACGTATGTTCAAATACGCTTTAATATGGCTTGGGTGCGCTATCGCGCTTGCGTTGATTATGGGCGCGTTATACGCGATCGCTCCCTCCGTAGCCAAAGCGATCGGAAGCGCATCCGCGCTAATTGCGATCGCGTCGATCGCGCTACCTTCGTTAATGTTTATAAAAAATCATAAAGCGCCGCCCGCGTGGAAAGAAAGCTTCGCGTTTGCATTATATTGTATCGCTTTTAAATATGCTATCGTTGTATTGTTAATCATCGTTTTTTTGGCGTCGGGCGGAATTTTCCTTGTAGTAGAATTATTGCCGTTTGCCTTTAATGACCACAGAGATATAATTACATTGATAATATTGCTAATTTCCTTTCTAATATGTTCTGTAATTACATGCGCTTTTTACGCATGTATGTTTTACGTATTTGGAAGGGCGTTTCACAAACCTGAAATATAATGAAATAAGCGATAAGCCAGAAACATAAATTTGAAAAATTCGCTACGCGAGGAAAACAAATGTTCAAATACGCTTTAATATGGCTTGGTTGCGCTATCGCGCTTGCGTTGATTATGGGCGCGTTAGACGTGATCGCGCCCTCCGTAGCCGAGGCGACTACAAATATATCCATACCGATTTCGCTTGCGATAATTTCAATTCCGTCAACAATCTTCGTCAATAATTGCAAAGCGCCGCCCGCTTGGAAAGAAAGTTTCGCGTTTGCGTTCTATTGCGTCGCTTTTTATTATGTGGCGCTTATTTTAATGATTGCTTTCATTATGGCGTCGGAAGCGCTCGGAGTTTTAGAATCGTTTTCGTTTCTTGTCGACAGAAATATTGACAGCGCGCTACAGTTGTCTATTGTTTTGCTAATAGCGTTTGCGTTCGCCTGCGTTTTTCAGGCGATCGCGTTTTACTTCTATGGAAGATTATTTTACAAAGTATCAAAGCACAATAAAACAGACGATAAACTAAAAAAATAAACGCTAACAATCCGCTATGGATGAAACTATGCCACAACAAACGCCTAAAACTCAAGAGGTAGATTCCGCGACTTCGCGCGGAGTGACGGAAGGGACGCGCTCAACGACAAGCGAGCGCGTCAAAAACGTTTAAGCGCCAAACGATCGCCGTCCGCCAGCCCGTCGCGTAAGAGCAATTCGCAAAAATAATTCGCGCAAAAACGCGGCGCTCAAGCGCGTTAAGTGGTAAAACGCGATAGATGTTCGCCGAGTTTGTCGCTTAGGGCGCGCATTTTCGCGCTTTCGTCTTCTATCGCTTTCACGGTTTTTTGGTTTTCTTGAGATAGATCGCTAATCGTGTTAACCAAATCCGTTAGCTCCGAAATGCTTTGCGCCGTTTCTTTGCTCTTCGCGGCGGCATCGCTCGCTATTTCAGCCGCGCTTTCAACGCCGTTTAACGCTTCGCTTAGATTGCCGTTTACCGCTTCGGCTAACTGGCTTAACGTTTCGGCTTGCTCGGAATTTTGTTTCGTTTCGCCGCTAAGCGTTTCGATTGTCTGCGTGATAACGCCGATCGTAGCGGAGCTTTCGCTTAGGCTTTTTTGCGTGCGTTCGGCTAATTTTCGCACTTCGTCGGCGACGACGGCAAAACCGCGCCCGTGTTCGCCCGCCCGCGCCGCCTCGATTGCGGCGTTTAGCGCCAAAAGATTGGTCTGATCGGCAATCTCGCCGATTGCGCTTAAAACGGAACGCGCCTGATCGGCTTGCATAACCAATTCGCGCAACCTGTCGCCAAACTCGCCGATACTGCGGGCGGAAGTTTTCGCCGCGTTGTAGAGATCGTCCATTTTTTCGCGCGCGCCTTTGGTGATCCGCCGCGAATCGTTCAGCGCGTCCGCGCCAATGAGCAGTCGCTCTTTAAGCGTATCAAGCGTGGCTTTCGCCGCGCCGCCCTTTTCTTTGGCGCTCAAAACGCGCTGGAACTCCTCGTCGGCGCGACTGTTGATGCAATCCGCGCTAATTTGCAACGTTTCGGATATTTTCGCGTTTTCCGTCGCGTTTTCCTCCGCGTCTTCGATTGAGTTGCGCGTCGCCTCCAAAAAGGCGTTAATCGATCTCGCCGCCCTTGCGATCTCGTCGTTGCCCTCCGTTTTCAGCCGTTTCGTCAGATCCGAGCCAAAAGAGTTGATTTCGCCCAAAGCCCGAAGCGATCGCAAGATTGAAATCGCTACGAGCGCCGCGACGGCGACGATAAACAGCACGCCAAAAGCGCCCGCCACAATCATAAAAACCCGCGTCGCAAACAGCGCGTCGTATTCCTCTCTCGCAAGTTTTTCGCCGCGCTTGGAAAACTCGTCGTTCGCCTGTTTGATCTCGCCAAGCAGCTTAACGACGGACGGATCAATCGCGTTTTTTTGCGCTCTGTCGATTTGCTCCGTAAGGTGTTCGAGCGGAATGATCGCCTCGTTTATGATCTTTTCAATCGACGTTCCGCCCTGATATGTGCCAAATACGCCCACCAGCGTACCGACGACAAGTTCGCCGCCCCCGATAAGCATTACCAGCAAAAATCTCTGAAAAATAGTGAGTCGCAAAAGTATGGACATCTGTATCCCCTCCTTACAATTATGTCGCTGACATAATTCTAACATTAGTTAAACAAAATCGTCCAAGCGCGGCATTGTTAAAATCCGCCGCATGAAACAACGCGATCGACACGAAACGACAAAAACTTACAAGATAGCGGTTATAAGCGGCGACGGAATTGGCCCCGAAATTATCCGCGAGGCGAGAAAATCCCTCGACGCGGCGGCGGCAAAAGAGGGTTTTAGGCTTGAGTACGCCGAATATTTAATGGGCGGCGCGGCGATTGACGCGGTTGGAGAGCCGCTTCCAAAAGAGACGCTAAAAGCCGCCAAAAGCGCCGACGCGGTTTTATTTGGCGCGATCGGCGGCGAAAAATGGGACAATCTGCCGCGCGATCAGCGTCCTGAAACGGGATTGCTCGCCCTTCGCAAAGGGCTTGACGCGTTTGCCAATCTCCGCCCGATCAAAGTTTTCGACGCGCTGATCGACGCAAGCTCGCTGAAAAGCGACGTCGTTCGCGGAGCTAATCTGCTCGTCGTGCGCGAATTGACGGGCGGCATATACTTTGGACAGCCGCGAGGCAGGGACGAAAAACGCGGCTGGAACACGATGGTTTATAGCGAAGCGGAAGTTGAGCGGATCGCAAAAGTCGCGTTTGAAGCGGCTATGCGGCGCGGCAAAAAGCTCTGTTCGGTCGATAAGGCTAACGTGCTGGAGGTCAGTCAAACGTGGCGCGAAGTCGTAACTCGCGTGGGCAAAGATTATCCGCAAGTGGCGCTTTCGCACATGTATGTCGATAACGCGGCGATGCAGTTAGTCCGCGATCCGCGCCAATTCGACGTGATCGTTACGGGCAATCTTTTCGGCGATATTTTAAGCGACGAGGCAAGTATGATCGGCGGCTCGATCGGATTGCTGCCGAGCTCTTCGCAAGGCGCAAAAGGCGGCATCTTTGAGCCGATACACGGAAGCGCGCCCGATATAGCGGGCAAGGGGATCGCAAACCCGATTGCGACCATTTTAAGCGCCGCGATGTTATGCGAGTTTGCGCTTGGGCAAAAGGGCGCGGCGCGGCGGATTGAAAACGCCGTTGAAAAAGCGCTGGAACTTGGCTATCGCACGCCCGATATAGCCGCTTTTGGCGCGCTTTGCAAAACAAATACGACCGAAATGGGCGACATTATCGCCAAGCTGATTTTGGACGGCTAAACTTTCGCGCCAACCCGTTTATGCCATATGGTCTGCTTAACCGTAAAACGGCATAATAGGGATTACGGGCGAAGCGATCGAAGGAGCTTGCGAGAATGACGATAAATCAAAAATATATTAAATATGCTATTTTATTAACGGCCGCATTATATCTGTTATCGTACCCTTTTTTCGGAGATAACATAAGCTGTTTTGGGGCAAATCTGTTTCGCCAAACCAAATTTGAAACTAAAAATTTTATTATCGATTTGCCAAAATTTTATTGGACGGGAATTGAAAAGCCTCCAGAGAAAACTTTATATTTTGTCGGAGTCCCCATAGAGTTTAATGAAAAAGAAGTTTCTACAATGATAATTTTGGAAGGCTTTAACGATGACAAGCTAGAAGCATGGAAAAAACTATGCGATAAAAGATTTATTAAAAGGCAACAAATAATTAACGATTGGGAAGCCGATGTATATGAATGTGAAACGACTATCAACAATACGGCGAGTATATATATTGTTCATCGAGACGAAGTATTCAGCGTCTATACTTATAATATCGCGGAATTTAAACGCCACCGCGAAATATTCTTTGAAAACGTAAGACTAAAAGCAACGAGATCGCGAATTAACCCAAATGTCCAAACTCCCCCGTAATTTGAGCATTAAATATTTAACCGCAAGAATTCATCGATGCTTACAGAAGCAAGCAAAACATTTATAATTATAGGCGTTATATTAAGCCTAGCAATTATTTTCTTACCATACGACTATCGCGCTATATACGTCTTGTCGTTATTTGCTACTATATTGATCCCATTGTTTCTATTGTGTTTGCATATTTATCTTGTTGCCAAAACTAAGAGTATTCGGGGAAGCGTCAGAAAAATTACGCTTGAAATATTAACAATTATAGCGCATTTTATCAGCATTTTTTGGATTTATTTTTTTGTTCGTTCTATAGCGCTTTTGAACTTTGCGTAAATATCCAAACTCCCGCATTACCCGATAGCTAAACTCTCAATCACAAGAGCGTATAGATATACACTAGCAAGATGACTTTCTTAAATCCAAAACCATGATGGATCGAGTTGTCATAATCCAGCATCCGCATCGCGATGCGCCCGCTTGCTTACGAGCGCAAAAATGCGAAGGAAAGCAGGCGTCCAAAAATAAAAAGTTAAACCTTTGCGATTGACTAAGTACTATATTCCCGCTTTCGCGGAATTAACGCGGTTTTGAATGAATTTGCTTAGCTTGAACGTTTTACGCATGATTGAGTTTGCTTGGCTTTTTCACGCTTTGCGTACGCCTAGTTGATTGCGAATGTCTAAAACTTTCATTTGCGCTTCAACGTCTAAATCGACGATTGAAACAAGTTTATAGCGCTCGCTCATTGAAGCGCGGTTTTAATAGCCGATCCGATTTCGGCGGGCGAAGAAACGACAATCGCGCCCGCTTCGGACAGCGCTTGCATTTTCTCCTGCGCCGTTCCCGCGCCGCCGCTTACGATCGCGCCCGCGTGTCCCATACGTTTGCCTTTGGGCGCGGTCGCTCCCGCGATAAAAGCGACGACGGGCTTTTTGACGCGTTGCGCGATAAAACGCGCCGCCTGAATCTCCAGATCGCCGCCTATTTCGCCGATTAGCGCGATCGCCTTCGTTTCGTCGTCGTTTTCAAAAAGCCAAAGCAGATCGGTATAACCCAGCCCGATGATTGGATCGCCGCCGATTCCCACCGCCGTCGAAACGCCTAAACCGACGTTTGCGATCTGGTTTGCCGCCTCGTATGTGAGCGTGCCCGATTTGGAGATTAGCCCGATCGCGCCGCGTTTGAACACGCTGGCGGGCATAATGCCGATTTTCGCTTCGTTTGGCGTGATGATTCCAGGGCAGTTTGGTCCGATGAGTTTCGCGCCTTTTTTGAGAACGAAGGCTTTCGCTTTGATCATATCGCGTACGGGTATGCCTTCGGTGATCGCCACGATCAGCTTGATTCCCGCGTCGGCGGCTTCCATAATCGAATCGGCGGCGAAAGCGCTTGGCACAAAGATTAGGCTTACGTCCGCGCCGCGTTCTCGAACCGCTTCGCTCGCGCTATTAAAAATCGGGCGATCCAGATGAACGCTTCCGCCTTTGCCGGGCGTTACGCCGCCTACGATATTCGTTCCGTAAGCCATGCATTGCTCGCCGTGAAAACTACCCTCTTTGCCCGTAAAACCATGCACGATCACCCTCGCGCTTTTATCCACCAGAATTGACATCAGTTTCCCTTTGCGAGTTGAACGGCTTGGCGCGCGCCGCTTGCTAGATCGGCGGCGGCGATGACGTTTGGCATATTCGCCTCTTTTAACATTTGCCTTGCAAGCTCGGCGTTTGTGCCGTCCAGCCGCGCGACGATCGGCGCTTGAGCGTCGGTTAGCTTTGCCGCTTCCAAAATGCCGTTTGCCACGCGATCGCAACGCACGATCCCGCCAAAGATATTGACGAATATCGACTTCACGCTTGGATCGCGCAAAATAATCTCAAAACCTTTCGCCACCGTTTCAGCCGACGCGCCGCCGCCGACGTCGAGAAAATTCGCGGGAAAGCCGCCCTCGTGTTTGATAATGTCCATCGTCGCCATAGCAAGACCCGCGCCATTTACCATACAGCCCACGTCGCCGTCTAGTTTCACGTAGCTTAGATTGTGGCGTTGCGCCTCGATCTCGCTTGGCTCTTCCTCGCTTAGATCGCGCATGGCGGCGATATTGGCTTGGCGAAAGAGCGCGTTGTCGTCGAAGCTGATTTTCGCGTCAAGCGCGACGAAGCGATCGCCCTCCAAAAGCGCAAGCGGATTGATCTCTATGAGATTTGCGTCCGTCGCTTCGTAGCAGTCAAAAAGCGCCTTCGCCAACGCGAAAAAACCGCTTTGCGCCGCTTTGGGCAGACCCAGCGCAAACGCGATTTTGCGGGCGCAAAAGGGCTGAAAACCTGTCGCGGGATCAATGGCGACGCGGATGATTTTTTCGGGCGTTTCGCGCGCGATCTCCTCAATCTCCATACCGCCCGCCGACGAAGCGATAAAGCAAGGCGTTTCCAAAGCGCGATCAAGCGCGATCGCGAGGTAAAACTCCTTTTGGACGCTTGCGCCGCTTTCCACATAGACTTTTTGGACGATTTTGCCCGCCGCGCCGGTTTGCGGCGTTACGAGTTTTGAGCCGATCATCGCTTCGGCGATCGCCTCTACCTCCTCAAGCGATCGCGCCAATTTCACGCCGCCCGCTTTGCCGCGCCCGCCCGCGTGGATTTGCGCCTTGACGACCCACAGATCGCCGCCTAACGTTTTGGCTTTTTGCCCTGCTTCTTTGGCGCTAAAGGCGATCGCGCCTTTTAAGATTGGAACGCCAAAGCCTGATAATATCTCTTTTGCTTGATATTCGTGAATGTTCAACGCCTA
>JAISMA010000034.1 GCA_031276985.1 Helicobacteraceae bacterium
TGAAATCTCCAATTCATCGACAAAAACGCCAAGTTTTGCCAGCGCTTTTTTGTCTGCATCGACATAAAACGTTACCTTTTCAACCAAACTTGCCGTCGGTATAAAGACGACTTTTTTGCTCGCGTAGTCGGCAAAATCGGCAAACAGCTTCGCCGCGCCCGAAAAATATGACGATAAAAACAGCTTTTTCACCGTTTCTCCTTCTTTGTAACATCATTTTACCTTGCGAAACTCTCCCGTATTTTCCCATATAAACGTTGTTCCAAATAGTCTGCCGCCTTCAATTTGTAACAAATCGCCAAGCAAAGAGTAACGCCAAATGTATATTGGCTCTTTTTCAAAATTCTTAGCTTCCTCTCCATTTTCATGAGCTTGTTCTGGTATTAAAATTATGGTATTTTCATTAAAGACGAGGCGACCTTCGGCGACGAAAGGTCTCATACCCGCGTGCTTATTTTTGCCTTCAAATATTATTTTGCGCCCATCGAAAACATATCGCATATAAAACGTATTCAGCAGGCGCTTCTTTTCTCCAATCCACGTTCCTTGCAGACGGTTTGGGTTTGCTTTTTGATATGCTTGGTAAGCCTTAAGTTTTGTTAAATCATTATGGGCATTGTCGTCTTCTGCAACAAAAAACCTGATAGTATCTTTTGACGAGGAATCTTGCGCCTCATCGATGTTATACTTCAAACGATAAGACTTGCCCGCCTTAAAAGTAAAACGTATTAAGACGTCGCTATAGCCTCGACTTGAAGCATAGCGAACATGTAATGAATGGTAACCAGATCTGATGAAACCAGAGCTGAAAGGAATGTCGTCAATCGATAGAATACGAACCAGCTCTGGGATTTGAATGTAACTATACTCTTCAATTGGGATTTGCGGATTTAGCCAAGCGAAGTCATCGGTTAAGCCTGTTGTCGAGTTTTGTTGCATACCTGCGCAACCGACAAAGAAGCACGCCGTTACAAACGCCATAAAGAAGTATTTTGCCCTTCTCATAGCTTTCTCCTTGTGTGAAAAATAGTTGAACGCAATTATATCTTTTGCGCTCCATTTGTTTAGACTTTCAAGCCATTTATTAATTATGCCGCGTTTATTGCGGCGCGGCGGCTTTCGCTTTGTATTGGCGATAAATGGCGTTTGTGGCGGCGACAAATCCGTCGAGACTGCCACAATCGTAGCGCGTTCCTTTGAAGCGATACGCCAATACTTTGCCATGTTTGGCGATAGCGTTGATCGCGTCGGTTAGCTGGATTTCGCCGCCCGCGCCCGCCGTTTGGTTTTGCAACACGTCGAAAATTTGCGGCGTTAAAATGTAGCGTCCGATCACGGCAAGATTGGACGGCGCGTCTTCTGGCGCGGGCTTTTCCACCATTTTGCGCGCGCGAAGCAGTTCGTCGCTGATCCATTCGCCCGCGACAATCCCGTATGCGCTTGTCTCTTTGGGCGAAACCTCCATTACGGCGACGATAACGCACAGCTCGCGCTTGTATAGTTCCGTCATCTGCTTGAGAACGCCCTTGCCTTCGCTAACGCACAGATCGTCGGCTAGAACGACCGCAAACGGCTCGTCGCCTATCAAGTGCCGCCCCGTCAAAACGGCGTGTCCTAGCCCTTTTATGTCGCGTTGGCGCGTATATACGAAGCGGCTTTTGTCGATGATGTCTCGAATGTCGGCGAGGTGTTTTTCCTTTGTCGTGCCGCGAATTTGATGTTCTAGCTCGTAGCTGACGTCGAAATGATCCTCCAGCGTCCGCTTGCCGCGCCCCGTAACGATTGCCATTGTGTGAATGCCAGCCTCGATCGCCTCCTCCACGCCGTATTGAATTAGCGGTTTGGTGCAAATGGGCAGCATTTCTTTGGGCATTACCTTTGTCGCGGGCAAAAATCGCGTGCCGTAGCCCGCCGCAGGAAATAAACATTTAGTGATCATAATTCGCTCCTTTGTTTAGGTTTCACATGAAACATATCGATCGCCTCCACGCACCGCAAGCCGAATGTTTCATATGAAACATTCCAGACAAGCGCCGCGATCATAGCGCCCTCGCCTGCTCGCCAAGTCGCTCTCGCAACTGCCCACACGCCGCGTCGATGTCCAATCCGCGTGATTTTCTAACCACGCACAACAGCCCGCGATCTAGCAAAAATCGCTGAAAACTTTCGACCGCAACGCGATCGGGCGACTCAAAAACCGCCGCTTCGTGCGGGTTAAAGGCAATCAGATTGACCTTTGCGCGAAGCCCGCTCAAGAGTTTGACCAGCTTTTTGGCGCAATCGATAGAATCATTCACGCCTTTAATCATCAGATATTCAAACATAACGCGCTTTCGCAAATCGATCGGAAAGGCTTTCACCGCCGCGATAATCGACTCGATATTATAGGCTTTGTTGATCGGCATAAGCGTTTGGCGCGTCCGATCGTCGACGGCGTGAAGCGAAATCGCCAGCAAAACGCCGAGTTTCATCTTGCCAAGCGCGACAATTTTCGGCGAAATACCGCTTGTGGAAAGCGTCTGTCGGCGCGGCGAAATGCCTAGCCCAGATTCGTCGGACAAGATCGCGATCGCTTTGGCGACGTTGTCGAGATTGTCCAGCGGTTCGCCCATGCCCATATAGACGACATTCAGCCCCTTTTCGGGCGGCATTTGCCGATCGCGTTTGATCAGCAAAACCTGCGCCACAATCTCGCCCGCGCTCAAATTACGCGTAAATCCGCCCTTCGCGGTCATGCAAAACGCGCACCCAATCTTGCAACCAACCTGCGTCGAAACGCAAATCGTGTATTGCGCCTGTTTTGCGACGTTTTCGTCCTCGTCGATCTGCTCCTCGCGCATTAGCAGCAAAACCGCCTCGATCGCGTGATTGTCCGCCAAACGAAAGAGATATTTCACGCTACCGTCCGCGCTGTTTTGCTTGGCGGCGATCGTAACGGCTTCAAGCGTGAAGCGATCGTTCAGCGCGGCGCGTAACTCCTTTGGCAAAGTGGAAATTTCGTTGAAATTGGTCGCGTAGCGTTGATAAACCCATTGAAAAATCTGTTTTGCGCGATAGGGCGGACTGACAATCGCGCTTAGATCGGCGGCGGCGAAATCGCACAAAAACTCTTTCATTTTAAGCGCGGCAGAAGCTCGTTTTTTGCGTATTTGTCCAGCAAATCCAGCGCCTCTTTATGATGAGCGTCGTATTGATCGTGAGCGTCTGCGCATGCGCGATTGGTTACGCAAAAAACGCCGCCCGCGCCTATCCCAAACTCTCGCGCCACAGAGATCACCGAAAAAAACTCCATATTCTCCAGCCCGATTCCGCGCGCTTTCATCAGCTTCGCGGCGTTTTCGTCCGTCGTGATGTAGTTGCTCGAATTAACGATCGTTTGGTGAGGCACAAGATCGCCCGCGCTTAACAGCACGTTGTCGATCGGCGTGTAGCTTTGATGTTGAAGCAGACTAAGCTCGATATTCGCCGCGCCTTGAGAGGTTACGATCCGCAATGGCTTGTAATCCGCGTAACTGCCCGCCGTGCCGATAAACAGCAGAAACTTCGGTCGCTGTATCAGGCACAACTGCGTCAGATTGATCGCCGCGTTGATCAGCCCTACCCCGATCGGCAACGCAAAATCAAACCGCTCGCTCTTTCCCGCGCACACAATCATATTCTTACCTCCACGCCGTTTTGTTGCAAATATCGCTTCAGATCGCCGATCGCAATCTCTTGAAAGTGAAAAATCGATGCGGCAAGCGCCGCGTCCGCGCCCGCGTCAAACGCCGCTTCAATATGCGCCATTTCGCCCGCGCCGCCGCTTGCGATCACGGGAACAGAAACCGCCTCGCAAATCGCGCGCGTAAGCTCCAGATCGTAGCCGTTTTTCACGCCGTCCGTATCCATGCTCGTTAGCAAAATCTCGCCCGCGCCGCGATCGCAAACCTCCCTCGCCCACTCTACCGCGTCTTTGCCCGTATCGATTCGCCCGCCGTGAATAAAGACGTTGTAGCCTCCCGCGATCCGCTTCGCGTCGATCGCCGCGACGATCGTCGATGAGCCGAAGCGTTTTGCCGCCTCGTCGATAAAGCGCGGATTTTTCACCGCGCCAGAGTTCAAGCTCGCCTTGTCGCAACCGACGTTTAGTAGCGCGTAAATGTCGTCTAGCGCGTTAATGCCGCCGCCGACGGTTAGCGGGATGAAAACCTCTTTGGCTACTTCGCGCAAAACGCCCACAATTAGCGCGCGCGCCTCGTGGCTTGCGGTGATGTCAAGGAAGCACAATTCGTCCGCTCCTTCGTCGTTGTAGCGCCGCGCAACCTCGATCGGATCGCCCGCGTCCGCAAGCCCCACGAAATTCACGCCTTTGACCACGCGCGCGTCCTTAACGTCCAGACAGGGAATGATTCGTTTCGCCAAAGGATTTACGCTCATCGATCGCGCCTTAAACAATATCGCGTGATTATACGCTTCGCCGCTTAGCTTTGTAGTTTAAGCGCTATTCCACGCTGTATATGCCGTATTGTTTGCTCCAGCGATAGCGCGTTTTTTCGCCCTCGTCCGATCGTAGCTCCCAATCGAAAAAGCCGTCGGTTTTGGTTTTGAGCACATGCAAAGTGGATTTGGCTTCGTAAATGTCGTGTTGCCTCGTGCCGTCGTCGTTCCAATCGCCCGCGATGTTTTCGTAGCCATACATTTGCTCGCCAAAGACTTTGACAATTTCGCCGTCCGTAACCCGAAAAAGCGCCAAAAACTCGTAAAACGCGCCGCCGCCCGCGTAACCAACGTCATACCCGCCGCGAACGCCAAAAGCCTTTTCTTTTTCGTTCAGGCGATAATCGGCTAGATCAAATTTGTGATAATTTGGCAAAACCTCTCTTACTTCCGCCGCGAAAACCGTAAATGCCATATCCGAAATGTCCTCGCTTTTGGCTACGGGCGCGAATTTGCCGTTTGCAAAATCGAAAACGCCCAAAAAGAACTTGAATCCGTCCTCGTTTAGACGGCAAACGGCGTCGCTGTAGTATTTTCTGGCGTCGTCCAACGTTTGCTTATTGACGGCAAAGCAGGCGGCGGCAACGTAGCGATCTTTTCCGCCCCACGATCTTGCACCCGCGAAGTAGAGCAGGGCAGGGTCGTCGTTTGGCGCAAGCCAGCTCAAAAGCCGATCGCGGTTTAACCCCTGCGGAAGCTCGCCAAAGCCGTTTTTGCGCGGCGTTCCTTTCATCTGCTCGTCAAAGGCTTCTTTGCCCTCGCTATGCCCAATCGCCGCTTCTGCTTCGCTTAAATTTTCGGCGTGTTTTTCCGCGCCAAATGCCAACGCGCAAAGCGCCGTCGCAAAAAATACCAACGTTTTCATTTTTTTGTCCTCTCGTGTTTGAAACCGCTATTCAACGACAACTATTTTTCGCATTATATCAGCCGTTTTTTGCGGCGGGCAAAAGAAACGGCGCGATGGTTTCACGGACGCAAAAATGAAGCGAGGTTTTGGCGTGGAACGAAGCGTAGCGCAATAACCCAGCTAAAACGGAGTCCGAGCCGCTCACATCATATTCGACTAATCAATTCTAAAGCGTTAAACTTGCATGCGCGAATACAATCTCCGCAACCAGTGCATTTATCGGGATCTACTATGGCGCGTACTCCATTTTCAACGTTTATCGCAATTAGCGCTTTGTGCTCACACTTTTTCAAGCAACGTTTGCATCCCGTGCAATTATTTTCAATAGTGCGTAAAACCCTGTTTCTGCTCTTCTTATGACGATAAGTTGCGGCGCA
>JAISMA010000088.1 GCA_031276985.1 Helicobacteraceae bacterium
GTGTTCTTTTTCTTTGCGACCTATTACGGCAAGCGGCTTGCGGCGTATTTTCAAGGCGTTTTGCCAATGAATAAAAAAGAGGCGAACGATATATTTATGGAAGTAGCGAACGTGATGAGCGTAGCGCTTTATTCGATCGTTTTAACGGCGATTTTGGAAGGCGTATTATTTTCGTTTGTGGGCGCGGTTTATGGTTACGATCCGTTGCTGCTTGGCATTCTGTATGGTTTTGGATCGCTTGTGCCGATCGTGGGCGGCGCGCTTATATGGCTTCCTTTAGCGTTGGTAGAGCTGGCTAACGGCAATATAATATCGGCTTTTGTCATCGCGTTTTATTCGTTTATCGTGATCGGCGCGGTCGATATTTTCATTAAGCCAATCATCATTACTTATGTTAACCGCATACTCGTAAAAACGCCCGTTTATTTTAACGAATTGCTGATCTTTTTTTCGATCGTGGCGGGACTGGCTTCGTTTGGTTTTTGGGGCATGATACTTGGTCCCGCGATCACGACCTTTTTTATCTCTTTGCTGAAACTCTATCGATCGTTTAAAGCAAATGCGCTAAACGCCCGTTTTGACGCGGATAACGCCAAAGAAACGTCGTAATCCGCCGCGATTGTAACCGCCGTAAACTATTAAAATCTTGCGACGGCGTTGGCGTCAAAAGTTTCGCTCCCTTCGCGTTGGGCGCAAGGGAGCGAACGAGGCGCGAATTAAAAGCCTTAAACGCGCAAAACGCGCCCGTTAAACTTTAACGGCGCAAGCTATAAAATATCCGTCGCGGCTTTAAGCGTGTCAAAGCTCAAAATACCGTTAGCTTTAAGCAGATCGATACCCTTTTGCAGATCGTGTCCGCCTACCATAATCGGAATCACGGGTTTTTTCCACTTTCTTAACAGCAGTTCGGCGATCTTATCGCCGTCGGTCATAAACTGCGGCGTAACGACGACGTAGATCAGATCGACGCCCTCGAAATCTTGCGTAACTTCGAGCGTTTTTTCGTAGCGATCGCTCATCGCGTCGCCGATAATATCTACGGGATTGGCTTTGGGCCAATTAAACGGCAAAATAGCGTCTAGCGCTTTGATATTTTCGTCGGTTAACTTATATATCTTTTTGCCGCGTTTAACTATGTAATCGGTGAGAATCGAAGCGGGTCCGCCCGCGTTGGTAACGATTAGCGCGTTTTTAACGGAGCTAAGCGGCGGGCGAAAGATGAGCGCCTCGATATTGTTTAGCAAAGTACAACCCGTTGATTCCAGCAATTTTTTGAACATTTTATAATTGCCGCTTAAGTTGCCCGTATGACTAAACGCCGCCGCTTTTGACTCGTCGCTTTTGCCCGTCTTGAATATAAAGATCGGCTTTTTGCTTTTTCGCGCCGCTTCCATAAACGCTCTGCCGTCGCTCATACCCTCGACATATAAGCTGATCGATTTACATGTCGGCTCGTTGTTGAGCGCTTCCACCAGATCGCCAAAATCCAAATCCGCCATATTGCCCACCGAAACGATATGGCTAAAGCCGATCTTGTTTTGAAACGCCTTGTCCATAAGCGCCGCCAAAACCGCGCCCGATTGACTAACGACCGCTATATCGCCGCTTAGAACGTTGTTTGAGCCGAAGGTGAGATTAAGATCGCTCTCGCCTTTGTAGTAGCCAAGGCAGTTTGGACCTATCATATTAAGGTTGTATTTATTAACCAAATCGATAAGTTTTTGCTCGCTTTCTAGATCGCCGACCTCTTTGAAACCCGCGCTGATCACAAGTACGTTTTTGACGTTTTTATGCGCGAGTTCTTCAATGGTTTGCAAAATAAATTTGGCGGGAATGCTAATAACCGCCGTGTCGACGTCGCTTGGCAGTTCAGGAACGCTTTTGTAAAGCGTTTTTCCAAACAATTCGCCGCCTTTTGCGTTCACAAAATAGGTTTCGCCTTTGAAGTTTAGCGCGTTTTTGGCGATTGCGTAGCCGACTTTGCCCGAATCGGAGCTTGCGCCAATCACCGCCACTTTTTTATTATCGAAAAAGTCGTGGCGTTTGCGCCGCGTAGTTCTAACGCTTTTATCCTCGAATAAAACTCGCGCGTCTACCGCGATTAAACCCTCGTCGGTGAGTAAAACGGGGTTTAAGTCCATTTCGCTGACGCTCGGATTTTTCTTGATAAAATTTTGCAGTTTTTCCACAAAAGCGATCGCGCCGTCAATCGTAAAGCCCAAACCGCGAAAATTGTCCAGTAATTTGGAGATTTTCGCGCCTCTTAAAGCGCGTTCTATTTCGCCGCGATCGGCTTCCAAAGAGATGTAACTTACGTCTTTGTACAGCTCCAGCAAAACGCCGCCTTTTCCAAACAGAATCGTTTTGCCGAACGTCGCGTCGTTTACCATGCCGAAATACAGCTCTTCGCCGCGCAACATTTTAACGGCTATGAAGCGATCGGATTCGTCGAGTTTAACGCCGCGACTTTCGACGTTTTTGATAATCTCGGCTTTAGCCGCCGCAAGTTGCTCGTTGCTGGTTATGTTGAGCTTAACCGCGCCGAATTCGCTTTTATGGACGACTTTGGGCGATTCAATTTTGAGCGCCGCGGGGAAAAAATCGACGACGGGTTTTTCGCTAAACCCGAACGATTTATAGGGAGCTACCGGCACTTTGCTTTCGCTCAAAAGATCATATAGCGCTGACTCGGTCATTTTTGTCTCCTGAATTTTGAAGATTAACGCAAATTGATTATAACTTGAGCAACCTTTTTTGGTTTTTTACGCTTTCGCGCCCGCCTCCGCAAAAGGTTAATCAATGTAAAATCACAACTTGCAAAGCGCAATTATAAACGGAGGGCAAGATGAACGCGGTTTTCTCAAATCAAATTGGAGCGATTGCGAAAGCGGCGATTGCTCTTTGCGCGACGGCGGTTTTCGCGTTTAGCGCGGAAACGACGGCAAAAGAGGCTTACAATCGCGGCTATGCGGCGTACGATCGCGGCGACTTGCAAGAGGCGATCAAACAATTTACACAAGCGATTAAGATCGATCCAAATGATGCGTGGGCTTACAACAATCGCGGAAACGCTTACAACGGTTTAGGCGATTACAAAAAAGCGATCTCCGATTACGATCAAGCGATCAAGATCGATCCGAATCTCGCGCTTGCCTACTACAATCGCGGACTTGCTTATTTCCACTTGAAAGATTACAAAAAAGCGATAGCCGATTACGATCGGGCGATCAAAATCGATCCAAATTATGCGTACGCTTATGTCGGTCGCGGACTTGCTTATGACAAGTTAAAAGATTACAAAAAAGCGATCTCCGACTATGATCAAGCGATCAAGATCGATCCGAATTTTGCAGACGCTTATGCCGGTCGCGGATATGCTTATGACAAGTTAAAAGATTACAAAAAAGCGATAGCCGATTACGATCAAGCGATCAAAATCGATCCAAATTACGCGCTTGCTTACTACAATCGCGCGATCGCCTATGAAGATGGATTGGGCTACAGAAGCAAAGCGATTGCGGATTACACGCAAGCGATCAAGATCGATCCAAATTATGAAGACGCTTACTTCAATCGCGGATACGCATACAGCGAATTTAGCGACTATAAGAACGCAATCGCCGATTTCGATCAGGTAATTAGACT
>JAISMA010000096.1 GCA_031276985.1 Helicobacteraceae bacterium
AAAACTCATAGAAAACAAAAGTCCAGACGGAACATTGCTTGCGTCTTCATACGCCGCTTCGGCTATCGCTTCGCCGACCTCCATAATAAGCCCGCTTAAAGCGAGAATGACGATAAACCCGAACATACTGATTGATATAAACGATCTGCCGTTCATAACATTTTCTCCTTGATGATATTTATCCGCAAAATTATCTCTTTTGCGACGACATTTTCAAAACATGCATAAACGCGTTTCTGGCATGCGATGCAGTTTGGCGTTTGATTTTGCGACATTTTTATCCTTTATTTTAATTGGCGATCGCTTAAAATTACGGGCGTGAAAACATTGCGATCGGCTTTGTCGCCAAGCCCTAGCTGACCGCTGAAGTTACTGCCCGCCGCGTAGAGTTTGCCGTTTTCGTCAATCGCAAACGAATGATATTCGCCCGCCGCGATAGCGACGATTTTTTTGTTTTTCTGCGACGAGACAAGTTCAAAAGCGTTACGGTTATCGCCGACCAAACCAAGCTGACCTTCACGGTTCCATCCCGTCGCGTAGAGTTTGCCGTTTTCGTTAAGCGCCAGCGAATGAAAGTCGCCCGCCGCGATAGCGACGATTTTTTTGCCTTCAAGCGTCTTAACAAGCGCGAACCTATCGCGATCAGTTTTGTCGCCCAAACCTAACTGACCACGATAATTAGCGCCCGCCGCGTAAACTTTGCCATCCGTATCAAGCGCTAACGAATACCAGAATTGCGCCTCGATCGCCGTAATATTTTTATCGCTTAGAGATGAAACAAGCGTCCAAGTTTTGCGATTGGCGTTATTGCGAAATCCTAGCTGACCAAAATAGTTATATCCCGCCGCGTAAACTTTGCCCTCTTTTGACAAAACAAGCGAATGAGATTCGCCCGCCGCGATAGCGACAATTTTTTTACCCTCCAAAGACGAAACAAGCGTGAAACCATCGCGATTGTCTTTGTCGCCTAAACCTAGTTGTCCAACATCGTTCTCGCCCGTTCCGTAAACCTTGCCGTCCGCGTCAAGCGCCAACGAGTAAAATCGCCCCGCCGCGATAGCGACAATTTTTTGACCCTCCAAAGACGAAACAAGCGTGAAACTATCGCGATTGTCTTTGTCGCCTAAACCTAGTTGTCCAACATCGTTCTCGCCCGTTCCGTAAACCTTGCCGTCCGCGTCAAGCGCTAACGAGTAAAATCGCCCCGCCGCGATAGCGACAATTTTTTTACTCTCCAAAGACGAAATAGGCGTGAAACCATCGCGATTGTCTTTGTCGCCTAAACCTAGCTGACCTTTGGAGTTAGCGCCCGTCGCGTAAACTTTGCCCTCCGTATCAAGCGCCAGCGTATGAGAGCGTCCGGCGGCGATCGCGGGGCGTTGATCGCTCTTTTCGCCGCCCGCCGCAATCGTTACGATCTCTTTGCGCCCTTTGGCGACAAGCGGACGGTCGCCGCTTTGCGTAAGTATGTAGCCGACGATCGCGGCGATAACCAGCGCGGCTAAAACCGCCGCGATTGCGATTAGTTTGCGCGGCTTATTTGCGGCGATCGAAGGATTCGCGGCGGTTTGGCTAGTTGGAGAGGGCGACATTTGGCGATCCTTGATTGCGAATGCCGAATGTTAGCGCCGATTGTTTTAGCGGTTTGGCAAAGGTACAAGCGTGAAAACGCGGCGGTCGTCCGCGACGCTTAAACCCAACTGCCCTTCGTAATTGTTTCCTGCCGCGTAAACTTTGCCGCTTTCGTCAAGCGCCAGCGAATGCCTTACGCCCGCCGCGATCCACGCGATTTTTTTCTCGCTAAAAGGCGGCGCTAACGTCCAAACGTTGCGGTCGCGCATTTCGCCCAAACCTAACTGACCAAAGTCGTTATCGCCCGTTCCATAAACCTTGCCGTCCGCATCAAGCGCCAGCGAATGCGAATCGCCCGCCGCGATAGCGAGGATTTTTTTGCCGTTTAGCGAGGCGATTTCGGCAAATTTCCAGCGGTCGTCCTCGTCGTCCAAGCCAAGCTGACCGAAATAGTTCCGTCCCGCCGCGTAAAGCCTGCCGTCCGCATCAAGCGCCAGCGAGTGATAGTTGCCCGCCGCGATTTGCGTAATGTTTTTGTCGCTCATAAGCGCGACAAGCTCGAAAGTTTCGCGGCTTAAATTGTCGTCCAAACCTAGCTGTCCGTGTCCGTTTCTGCCCGCCGCGTAAACTTTGCCGTCCGCGCTTAGCGCTAGCGTGTGAAAGCCGCCCGCCGCAACCGCGACAATCTTTTTGCCGTTTAGCGAGGCGATTTCGGCAAATTTCCAGCGGTCGTCCTCGTCGCCCAAACCCAACTGACCGTAATTCCAACCCGCCGCGTACACTTTGCCGTCCGCGATCGCAAACGAATGAGTCCAGCCCGCCGCGACTGCCGAAACCTTGCTGGCAAACGGAACTTTGGCAAATCTGGTAAAGCGCTTGCGATCGCCAAAAAACGCGTCGAAAAGCCCTAGCTGATCAAAGGCGTTGCCGCCCGCCGCGTAAAGTTTGCCGTTTGCGTCAATCGCCAGCGAATGCGAATCGCCCGCCGAGATCGCGACGATCTCTTTGGCGCTTAGATCGGCTACTTCCGTAAAAGCGTCGCGATTGTCCTCGTCGCCCAAACCTAACTGACCAGAGTCGTTATCGCCCGCCGCGTAAAGCCTGCCGCTTTCGTCAAGCGCAAACGAATGAGAGCCGCCCGCCGCGACGATTGGTCGTCGATATTCGCGCCGCAAATCGTTATCGTCCGCCGCGTCGATCGCGGGCGCGTTTTCGGCGTGGTTTGAGTGCGCAAAAGCGTATGCCGCGACTGACGCGACTATGATCGCCGCGACGAAAACGGCAAACGCGGCGATTGCGATCCGTTTGCGCGGCTTATTTGCGGCGATTGAAGGGTTCGCGGCGGTTTGGCTAGTTGGAGAGGGCGACATTTGGCGATCCTTGATTGCGAATGCCGAATGTTAGCGCCGATCGTTTTAGCGATTTGGCAAAACGATGGGCGTGAAAACGTCGCGTCTTTTCGCGTCGCCCAAACCTAACTGACCGTCCTTGTTTCTGCCCGCCGCGTAAATTCTGCCGTCGCTATCAAGCGCCAACGAGTGAAAATCGCCCGCCGCTACGCCGACAATCTTTTTATCCTCCAAAGACGAAACGAGCGTCCAAACGTCGCGATCTTTGTTGTCGTCCAAACCTAGCTCGCTGTCGCCGTTAGATCCCGTCGCGTAAAATTTGCCGTTTGAATCAAGCGCCAACGAGTGAAAATTACCCGTTTCGATCGCGACGATTTCTTTACCTTCAAGCGCTTTCGCAAGCGTAAAATTATTGCGATTATCTTTGTCGCCTAAACCAAGCTGACCGTGATCGTTAAATCCCGCCGCGTAAAGTTTGCCTTTGCTTGAAAGCGCCAGCGAATGCCCGTAATACGCCGCAATCCGCGTAATGTTTTTACCGCTTAAAGACGAAACGAGCGTAAAGGCTTTGCGACTTGTTGCGCGCCCGCTATCGCCAAGCCCTAGCTGACCGTACTCGTTGAAACCCGACGCGTAAACTTTGCCTTCGTTATCCAGCGCTAGCGAATGAGAGCCTCCCGCCGCGATCGCGACGATCTTTTTATCGCTTAACGCCGAAACTTCGGTAAATTTCCAACGACGCGATTTATCGCCCAAACCTAGCTGACCGACGTTGTTTTCGCCCGCCGCGTACACTTTGCCGTTTGAATCAAGCGCCAGCGAGTGAAAACTGCCCGCCGCGATCGCGACGATCTTTTTGCCTTCAAGCGACGAAACAAGCGTGAAAACGTCGCGTTCTTTCGCGTCGCCCAAACCTAGCTGACCGTCTCTGTTTCTGCCCGCTACGTAAAGTTTGCCGTCGCTATCCAGCGCAAAAGAGCATTCGCCGTTCGCCTCGATCGCGACGATCTTTTTGTCTTCAAGCGACGAAACGAGCGTGAAAACGTCGCGATCTTTTGCGTCGCCCAAACCAAGCTGACCTTCGGAATTGTCGCCCGCCGCGTAAAGTTTGCCCTCGCTTGAAAGCGCCAGCGAATGAGAGCCGTCCGCCGCGACGACGGCGATGTTAAAAGGCTGATTTTTGCTTTTGGAAGCCGCCGCGCAATAGACGCCGATAAGCGTCGCGGCTAAAACCGCAAGCGCTAAAACTCTGATAAAACGGCGCATTGGCGATCCTTTGCGTTTTAATGGCAATGTTACCCGCTTCGCGCTTATTTTCGGCGTTTTTAGGCTTAGATCGGCGTTTCGTAATTTGTAACGATAATCTCGTTAATTATGCCGCGTTTGGCGGCGTTGGAATTGATCATACGCGACGCGGCGACGCGACGCACGCGATAATCTTTATATAGTTCGTCGAAGAAATGATCGTTTTTGTCTATGTTTTTCGGATCGGAATTACTAAGCATTATTTTCGCGCCTTGTTTATCAAGCCTTCTAAACAAATTCGCAAGCCGTTTTTGTTCGTCGTCGTTAAAGCCGTTTTTGCCGTAGTTGTTGAAATTTGCGCTTTTGCTGATCGGACGATACGGCGGATCAAAATAAACGAATGAATTGTCTTTTATATCCGCTTCTACGCGCTCGAAATCGGCAAACGTTATTTCGGCGTTTTGAAGCGCCATGCTTGCCGCTATCAAATTATTTTCGTCGCATATTAGCGGATTTTTATAATCCCCGCTCGGCGTGTTGAACAATCCCGCGCTATTAACGCGGAATAAGCCGTTATAGCAGGTTTTGTTCAAAAAGATCGTTCGCGCCGCCTTTTGCGGATTGTCGCCGTCGTTTTTGTTGTATTTTTCGCGTTCTTTGTAGTAAAGCTCTTTGCGTTTTTCGGCGTTAAAGCGATCGTATTTTGATTGATATTTCCGCAAAAGGTCAATCAATTCCGCCGCGTTTTCTTTCAGCG
Organism: Helicobacteraceae bacterium; assembly: GCA_031276985.1. Taxonomy (GTDB): domain Bacteria; phylum Campylobacterota; class Campylobacteria; order Campylobacterales; family SZUA-545; genus JAIRNH01. The sequence goes on from JAISMA010000096.1 coordinate 4,924, forward strand.
TTTTATACGTCAAAATTAGCGCTTCGTTTGAATCGTATAAATACGCCTTTTTGATCGGGTATTTGCGCGAAATATCAAAAAATACCGCGCCGCTTCCCACAAACGGCTCGTAGTAGTTTGCGATCGCTCCCGTTTTAAGCTCCAATGGATACAGCTCGTCAAAACGCGCAAGCAGTTGGCGCTTTCCGCCCGCCCACTTCAAAAACGGCTTCGCCATTACGCGCCCAGACAATAAAGTTACTTAGACGTAGACGCGTTATCGTCGTCTTTATCTTTGGCAAAAATAAGATCTATTAACGAGTTTCTCGACGTTATTCTTTTAGTTGATACAAATAGTCCTACGTAAATTAAGCAAAGGCTTATAAATATTTTTAGCGCGAAAACAATTATATCTATCGGATGATATGACCCTACGCCGTTAATACAAACGGCTATTAACAGAGCTCCGCCAATGACAACATATAATATATTCCATACGGATTTAGTTTTTCTCGTCGTCCCCATTATTTTCCTCCGTGTTTTCGCTTCGCGTTTTTCCATTCAAACTTTTCCGCCGTTTTTATGATTTAGCATTGTCGCCATTACGCGCCCAAATACTCCTGCAAAGATTTCGGGACGCGCTTTTTGGTTTGCTTGAGTGATCGCATAGCCTCCAGCGTGGCGCGCGCGGCGGCGATCGTGGTGAAATACGGGATTTTGTTGGTCAAAACCGCCTGCCTCAAACGTCTTGCGTCGTCTTTGGCGCGTTTATTGTCCGACGTGTTGATCGCCAGCGCGACGTCTTTGTTTTTGAACAGATCCTCGACGTTTGGTCGCCCCTCGCTTACTTTGAGGACGATCTCCGCCGCCACGCCGCCCGCGTTTAGCGCTTTTGCCGTGCCGCTTGTGGCGACGATCGTAAAGCCGATCTTCGCAAATTCGGCGGCAAGGCGGACGCCTTGCTCTTTGTCCGAATCCGATAGCGACATAAAAAGCCGCCCGCCGTTTTCGGGAATGGAGTTTTGGCTCGCAAGCTGCGATTTGGCGAAGCTAATGCCAAAACTTTCGCTTATGCCCATAACCTCGCCTGTGGAGCGCATTTCGGGTCCCAAAATGAGATCCGCGCCCGGCAGTTTGTTGAACGGGAAAACCGCCTCTTTGATCGCGACGAGGTTTTTTGGCTTCGGCTTCAACACGCCGTCTTTTTTCGCCACGCATTTAGCGCCGTCATAAACGCCGATCGCGCTTTCAAGCGACTGCCCCCACATCACGCGAGTGGCGATTTTCGCAAGCGGCAGACCCGTCGCCTTTGAGACAAACGGCACGGTTCGGCTCGCGCGCGGATTGACTTCGATGATATACACCGCGCCCTGATAGATCGCAAACTGAATGTTCAAAAGCCCTTTCACGCCAAGCCCCAGCGCGATCGTTTTTGTCTGCGCCTCGATCTCTTTGATCACGCTGTCTTTGATCGTCGCGGCGGGCAAAGAGCAGGCGGAATCGCCGCTGTGAATGCCCGCCTCCTCGATATGCTCCAAAATCCCGCCGATATACACCTGCTCGCCGTCGCTGATCGCGTCGACGTCAAGCTCGATCGCGCGCGCAAGAAATCTGTCGATGAGCAAAGGCGCTTCGCCGCTGATATTGACGGCTTCGTCGACGTAAAGCCGCAGATCGTTTTCGTCGTACGCAATCCGCATTCCGCGCCCGCCAAGCACGTAACTAGGACGCGCCAGCACGGGATAGCCGATTCGCGCGGCGATCTCAAAAACCTGTTCGCGCGTACTCGCCGCGCCGCCCGCAGGTTGAAGTAGCTTATGCTCTTCGACGAATTTGGAGAACTTCTCGCGATCTTCGGCTGTGTCGATCGCTTTGGCGCTTGTGCCTACGATCTTCGCGCCCATCGCGCTAAGGCTTCGCGCCAGCTTTAGCGGCGTTTGCCCGCCAAAATGCACGATGATTCCGTCGGGTTTTTCGCGCTCGATAATGCCGCGAATGTGCTCAAGCGTGATCGGCTCAAAGTACAAAACGTCGCTCGTGTCGTAATCGGTGGAGATCGTTTCGGGGTTACAGTTGACCATAATCGTCTCAACGCCCATTTCGGCAAGCGCGAACGAGGCATGCACGCAACAGTAGTCAAACTCGATCCCCTGCCCGATACGGTTTGGTCCGCCGCCGATGATCATCGCCCGTTTGCGATCGCTTTTGCGCGGTTTGATCGCCTTTGGCTCAAGCGGCATGGTGGAATAAAGATAGGGCGTGAGCGCTTCAAACTCCGCCGCGCACGTGTCGACTTCGCGGTATTTTGGCTCAAGCCCCAGCCGTTTTCGCGCCAGATAAACGTCGTTTTCGTAGAGTTTCAGCCCCTCGTTTTTGTTCAGCAGTCTTGCGATCATCTTGTCGCTAAAGCCCATAGATTTGATACGCGCAAAGGCGTACGGATCGTTTAGCAGGTCGATACCAAGCGATTTTTCCGCCCGTACGATCGCTTCGATCTGAAGCAAAAACCAGCGGTCAATTCGGCTAAGATCGTAGATTTCATCGACGCTCATGCCCGTTCTGAAACCTTGCGCGACATACAAAACGCGCTTTTCGTTCGGGCGGCGCAACTCGCGGACGATAGCGTCCTTGTCGCACTCGATCGGCTCAAAGCCGCACAGGTTAGTCTCCAGCGAGCAAAGCGCCTTTTGGATCGCCTCGCAAAACGTCGCGCCGATCGCCATCGCCTCGCCGACGCTTTTCATCGCGGTGGTTAGCGTGTCGTTTACGCCCGCGAATTTTTCAAAGTTAAAACGCGGAACTTTCACGACGACGTAATCGATCGCGGGCTCAAAACTCGCCGCCGTTCCCGTGATGTCGTTGGAGATTTCGTCGAGCGTGTAGCCGATCGCAAGCAACGTGGCGACTTTGGCGATCGGATAGCCCGTAGCTTTGGATGCAAGCGCGGACGATCGGCTCACGCGCGGATTCATTTCGATGACGGTCATGCGCCCGCTTTCGGGATTGATCGCAAATTGCACGTTGCTTCCGCCCGTATCCACGCCGATTTCGCGCAAGATCGCAAACGAAGCGTCGCGCATGTGTTGATACTCTTTGTCCGTTAGCGTCATCGCGGGCGCGACGGTAATGGAATCGCCCGTATGCACGCCCATTGGATCGAGGTTTTCTATGGAACAGACGATAATGCAGTTATCGCGCGCGTCGCGGATCACCTCCATTTCAAACTCTTTCCAGCCTAGCAGGGATTCCTCGATCAAAATCTCGCCGATCGGCGAAGCGTTTATGCCCGCTTGCGCCAAATCCCTGAACTCGTCGATGTTATAAGCCACGCCGCTACCGCCGCCCGCAAGCGTGTAACTTGCGCGAATGATGAGCGGAAAGCCGATCGCCTCCGCCGCCTCGATCGCCTCCGTAAGATTGTAGGCGTAACGACTCTTTGGCAGATCCATGCCGATCTTTTGCATAGCCTCTTTGAAGGCTTGGCGGTTTTCGCCTTTTTTGATTGCGTCGGGCTTCGCGCCGAGAAATTTCACGCCCTCAAGCATGCCTTTTTCGTACATACGCATGGCGACGTTAAGCGCCGTTTGTCCGCCCATTGTGGGCAAAATGGCGTCCACGCCCTCTTTTTTGATGATCTCGAATATCACCTCTTCGGTGATCGGCTCTATGTAGGTGCTGTCGGCAAATTCGGGATCGGTCATGATCGTCGCGGGATTGCTATTTACCAGCACGACGCGATAGCCCTCTTTTTTCAGCGTTTTTGCCGCTTGCGTGCCTGAATAGTCAAATTCGCACGCCTGACCGATCACGATCGGACCAGAACCTATGAGTAAAATTGTTTTAACGTCCGCGCGCTTTGGCATAAAGACCTGACTTTTCGTAGAAATTCGCGCAATTTTAGCCAATTCGCGCTCAAACGCGAGAACGGCAAGTCGCAAACAGCCCTCGCGCCTAAATCCGCGTTTTTCGCGCCGCCAATCGCAACGATAGCTTTCAGCGACTTTTGGCGCGGCGTTTCGACAACGCGATCGCTCGCGAAAGCGTTCGCGTCGCAAGATCCGCCAAGCGTTCGCTAAAACGGCTTATCGGCGCGATCGCCGCTTGCTTCAAGCCCTGCGGCGAAAAATGAATTGCGAAATGTCGTCTCGCAACGGGTGATTTAGCAGTATTCGTTTGAGTTTTCTAAGCGCCTGCGTCTCGATTCGTTTAACCTGCTCTTTGGTAACCCCCAACACTTTGGCGATCTCGTCAATCGTCATACCGTCGCCAAAGCCCCTACGCTCTCCCATTTTGAACCCCCTTCGTTCAAGTTAGCGGCGCTATTATAGCAAGATTTCAAATGAGCAGTAATTATTATCAAAATGACCTAAGATTGGTTTAAGTTTGGCGGAAAACGCGCCCAAATTCGCCGTTTTTTGGCTCGCCGAAGCTCAAACTATTGATATTTAATGTTGGAACGTGTATTATTCCGCGCGTAAAACATTCCGGATTAGCTCAGCGGTAGAGTAGGTGACTGTTAATCACTTGGTCGCTGGTTCGAATCCAGCATCCGGAGCCACTTTTCAAATCCGCCTTTGATTTTCTCCG
>JAISMA010000124.1 GCA_031276985.1 Helicobacteraceae bacterium
GATCTGTTTGAAGCGGGCATTGTCGATCCGACCAAAGTCGAGCGCATAGCGTTGCAAAAAGCGGTTTCAGTGGCAAGTCTGTTGCTGACGACCGAAGCGACTGTGAGCGAAGTTAAAGAAGACAAACCCGTCGCGCCCGCAATGCCGGGCGGCGGAATGGGCGGAATGGACTACTAAGCCAAACACATCGCGCTTAGTTTTAGTTGATTTTACCGCGATCGCGGGAGTTTTTCTCTCCCGCGATTTTTCCCGCCCTCGCTTCATAATCGCGCCAAATGCTCCTTGACAACTAAGCGGTAATCAAAAATCGCTTTGCCGCAATCAAACATCTATCCGCAAAGCTAAGTTGGTATCGTGATTTGGCGTTGTTCTGGCAAACTTAACCGTAAATCGCTTCTCGCAACGTAAAAACAGTTGCGATTTTAATGATTTTTGCTATAAAATATGCGCGATTTTTGCAAAAGGAGGTTTTAATGATTTTTCCGTCGCCGCCGTTTATTTCGACTTTTGGTTGCAATGTTTGCGCTTTAACGCAAGTTAGAGTCTTTGCAAACGCGGCTTTGGCTTTCACCCCCCCCCCCCCCCGTTAGAGATTAAAAAACCTAACTTTCTTGCTTTTGCAAGTCGCTTTGCAAAGGAGAAACAATGAAAAAGCTATTAAAGGCTTTAAGGTTTGGCGGTTTAAGAAGCGCCAAGATAGACTTTGACGATATTATTGTCGCCTGCGCGGCTATATTTGTCGCGTATGTTGCATACTCTTATTTTCCCTCCTCAAGTTTCTTTAACGCGCCAAAAAAAGAAATGTTAGACGAATGCGCGTCGTATATTGGCAAACCTGTAGCAAAAGAGTTTGCTAAAACAGGAGCGAATTTATATAAATATCAAAATCGCAGTCCAACAATGCAGGCAATAACGAACGACGATCTGATTGTGGTCGGATGTATTATAGGACTCGCGTTTGATAAAACCAACGAAGCCGGCGAGTGGCGAGCGTTGTTTTACAAAGCCTTTGAACAAGGCGGCTGGCGATACATAGAACACTACGGCGGTGGGACGGAAATTTATAGCAAAGGCGCTTTTGAGGCGAGACTTTTCCCATTAGAAACAAGAGAGGATAGAGGAATTGTAGTAACCGTTGCAATCAGTAAAAAAGATAATTGATTATCGATGCTTATTCAAAACATATAGCTTTTGTTTGGTTAAGTTTTGACGCGCACAGAAATTATTTCATTGGCGGATTTTGCCATAATATCAACTTGAATTAAGGCGCTCCAAACGCGCAAACGCCGCCAAAAGGAAAATTGACATGGTTTTGGTTTCGTTGCTTGGCGATTTTGACTCGTCGATTCTGCCCGTTTTCTTTGAATATAAATCCGACATAACAGTTCATGTTTTAGTTTATTGCGGCGGCGAACGAGAGGACAAAAAAGCCTTTAGGATCGCCAGAGGCTTAAACGCGCTTCGCGCCAAATACCGTCTTAAATGCACGCTACGCGAAATACGTTTAGAAAAAAGCGATCTGGAGTCGATTCTAAAGTTGTCGATTTCGCTCGCGCAATTTGCTCCGCCCGATCATCTTTTTTTGAACGTCAGCGACGGCGAGGCGGATATAGCTATTTTGCTCGCCAAAGAAATTTTGGATATTGACGCGAAACTTTTAATCTACGGGCGCTATTCTAACGATCTATCGGTTTTAACGGCTAACGGATTAAAAAAAGCGCCGCTAAAACACAATATGAACATCGACGATCATATTATTTCAAAAGGCTATCAGCTTATAGAGGCAAAAAGCAAAAGCGATCTTGAGCGTAGAAAACCTTTCGCGCAGGAAATAACCAATAATTTCGCGCTGTTTCAAAAATATCGCAAACGAATTATGGAAGGCAAAGAGATAAACGAGGAACTTTACGGCGCGATCATACGCCCGTTGTATAAAATCGGCGCGGTAAATAGACGCGGAAAACCTGAAAATATCAATTATATTTTGGGCGAACTTTTTGAAGAACAAATATATCATATTGTTAGCCGATTGGATTTTGACGACGTTATATCGGGCGCAAAAGTGCGATATGAAACCATTAACGGCGTTACCATTCAAAACGAGTTTGACGTTTTAATGATAAAAAATAATCATTTATATATTATCGAATGCAAATTCCGCGATCGAGTCGACGGAGAAAATCTCATCTATAAATACGACGCGCTTTTAGAGCAAATGGACGCGGACGGCAAAGTTATGATTATAAACGTCGCCAGCACTGAAAACAAAGAGGCGCTAAAACGCGGCAAGCGCATACATAGAAATTTTGAAAAAGGCGCGTTATCAAGAGCGCAATTAAACAACATTTTAATTTATTACGAACCGACGCTTGACACGCTGAAACTAACCGCTATGATGCGCCGCTTTTTTAACGCTTAAAACGCGCTTATTGTTTTATGATTTAGACGCGAAACTTTGCCCCAAACGATAAAGCGCAAAATCGTATTTGATCGGATCGTTTTGATCGAACTCTTTTAACTTTTGCGTAAGCTCGATTGATGCAAGCAGATCGGCGCTTTTGCGCTTGAGTAGTCCCAATCTTTTTGCCTGCGCGAAGCTGTGAGTATCCAGCGGAACGAGCAGATCGGCGCTTTTCACGCCGCGCCACCTGCCAAGATCGGGAAACGAATTGCGAACCATCCAGCGAAGAAACATTAGATAGCGTTTCATCGCGCTCGCTCCTTTTGGATTGCGATGATCGAAGGGTTTGGAAAACAGAAAATCAATCCCATGCGTAGGCGCGTTTATATAGCTTCTCAAAACCGCGATCATATTAGACAACGCGAATAAAAATCCGTTTGCTTTATACGCGCTTTCAAAAAGTTGTTCCAGCGCGATATTATCCTTACGCATTTTCGCAAACGCGATAAATATATTCTGCGTATCTATAACGCTTTGAAAGCGATAATAGCGATCGGTTAATTTGGCGCGAATAGCGCTTTCGTCGCTATCGAGCAAACCGAAATCTAGCGATCGCAAAAATCCGATCATAGCTTTAACGTTGCCGTAAGCGAACAGGGCGCAAATTAACGCCGCGTCGTCGGGCAGATCGCGGGCGATCAAAAGCGGATCTAGATTGTTCTCGTCGAGTTTACATTCGGCTAAAAGCGAATCAAGATAGCGCTTCACGGCTGTTGAACCTTTGTTGTAAATAGTCGCTTATACTTAAAAGCGTAAACGTAACGGCAAAAATAAATAAACCTGGGAAAAAACTAACCCACCACGCTATATCTATCAAGGCTTTACCTTCCGCCAATAAGCTCCCCCAGCTTACGTTGGGCGGCGCAATTCCAAGCCCTAAAAAACTTAGTCCGCTTTCGGCTAAGATCGCGCCGCTTGCTCCGAATGTGAAGCCAACCAGAAAAATAGGCGCTAAAAGCGGCGCGTAGTACTTGAAAATAATCTTTAACAGCGGCGCGTTAGCCGTTTGTAATATCTTAATAAAAGGCTTGCTTCCAATCGAGAACGCTTCGCTTCGGATCATTCGCGCCGTTCCCATCCAGCCCGTAATCGAAATTACGACAATAAGCAAAAGCATATTCGCGTCCACATAGCTAACCAAAGTTAGCAATAAAAAGAATGTCGGAAAAGTTAAAAATAAATCGATCGCGACGACGATTGTTTTGTCGACAGCGCCTTTGAAATAACCTGCCGTAATGCCGATGATAAGCCCTATTAAACTTGAAATTGTCGCGCTCAAAACGCCGATAATAAGCGAGCTTTTCGCGCCCTCGATAACTCGGCTAAACAGATCGCGCCCCAAACGATCCGTGCCAAACCAATGCGACGCGCTTGGACTTAACAAAATCTTGTCTTTGTCGAACGCGAACGGATCGCTATAACCTACGGCGCAAAGCGCAATCAACGCGCACAACGCGACAATCGATACGATTATTTTTTGTTTCACGCCGAAATTCTAGCGACTTTGCGTTCAACGTTTGGCAATCGGGCGCTCAAAGCCGAAACGCCCTAGCCGCGTTCAGCGTCGCAAGTAGCGTAACGCCAACGTCGGCAAAGATCGCCGCCCACATTCCGCTTAAACCAAACACGCTCAACGTTAAAACCAGCGCCTTCACGCCAAGCGCCATAGCGATATTTTGCGAGGCGATAAGGGTCGTTTTTTTGCCGATTTTGATCGCCGTCGCCACGCTTTGCGGATTGTCGTTCATCAGTACCACGTCGGCGGCTTGCGCGGCAATATCGCCGCCTAACGCGCCCATCGCGATTCCTATGTCGGCGCGCGCCAGCGAAGGCGCGTCGTTTATGCCGTCGCCCACGAAAACCAGCTTCTTTTTCGGCGAAATTTCACGCGATAACAGCTCGATTTTCTCCACCTTGTCAAGCGGCAACAACTCCGAAAAAACCTTGCTAATTCCAAGTTTGGCGGCGATTTTTTCGCCAATGGCTTTGCGATCGCCCGTGAGCATAACGACGTTGCGAACGCCAAGCGCGCCAAGCTCTTGCGCCGCGTTAATACTTTCGGGCTTTATCTCGTCGGCGACGGCGATATATCCCGCATAAACGCCGTCGATCGCCACGCGCGCCGCGCCGATTGAGCCCGCCGTTTCGTCATAAGCTACGTTTTGGCTTCGCATTAGCTTTTCGCCGCCGATCAAAACCTGCCTGCCGCGTACGATAGCGCGCGCGCCAAATCCCGGCAGTTCCTCGCGATCGGCGATTTCGTCGTGATTTATCGCCTTGTCGTAAGCCGCCGCGATTGCGACGCCGATTGGGTGCGGCGAGGCGGATTCGGCGGCGGCGGCGTAAAAGAGCAGATCGCTAGCGCTAAAACCGCCGTTTGGCGCGACTTCGCTTACCGAAAATTTGCCTTTGGTCAGCGTCCCCGTTTTGTCAAAAGCTACCGTTTCGACGCGACTTAACGCCTCCAGATAGTTGCCGCCTTTGATCAATATGCCGCGCCTTGAAGCGCCGCCAAGCCCCGCGAAAAAGCTAAGCGGCACGGAAATGACCAGCGCGCACGGGCAGGAGACGACCAAAAAGATCAACGCTTTGTAAAACCAGTCGACAAACGCGGCGGATTCTGAAAATAGCGGCGGCAAAACGGCGATTGCGACCGCGCACGCCACGACGATCGGCGTGTAGATTTTGGCGAATTTGGTGATGAAACGCTCGGCGTTTGCTTTTTTGGCGCTCGCGTCCTCTACGAATTTCACGATTTTCGAGACGGTGGATTCTGAAAATTCGCTTGTTACCCGCGCAACCAAAGCGCCGCTTTTGTTGATTGCGCCCGACAAAACCGCGTCGCCCGCCTCGACCTCTTTGGGCGCGGATTCGCCGCTTAGCGCGGACATATCCAGCGCCGATCGCCCGCTTAAAACCACGCTATCAAGCGGTATTCGCTCGCCCGCTTTGATCACGATAATATCGCCGACTTTGATCGCGTTTGGCGCGGTTTTCACGATCTTCTCGCCGACTTTCAAATTTGCAAATTCGGGTTTGACGTCCAAAAGCGCCGATATGGATTTTTTTGAGTTTGCCGCCGCTTTTTCTTGTAGCGTTTCGCCGATTTGATACAGCAGCATAACCGCGACGGCTTCAAGATATTCGCCGATCGCAAACGCGCCGATCGACGCGACGCTCATAAGAAAATTTTCGTCGAAAAGATTGCGCGGATCGCGGATATTTGAAAGCGCTTTTTTTACTATCTCGCCGCCTATTAAAACGTAACTTATTAAAAAAACCGCAATCGCCAAATACGGCGCAATTGTTGCCGCCGCGTCGCCGAAAATGGCGAAATTAAAGCCGTACGACAAATCGATCGCCGCGCCGATCGCGTAAATTACCGCGCCGAAAATGATCGCGTATTTGCCAAATAATTTGCGATTGGCGCTTTCGCCGCTTTCGCCGCTTTCGCCGTTTTGATTTGGCGCGCAATGACTATGACAAGAGCAGGAACTGATCGGCGCTTTAGTTTGAGGGTTGGTTTTGGCGTTTTTGGTTGTTTGATTTGCTTTGTTTTTAGCGTTTGCGTTATGCGTTTTATGTGTTTCATTTTGCGAATTCGTTTTGCTTATTTTATGCGCGTTATTTATGGCTTTTGTCGAATCTGTTTCGCTTGTTTTATGCGGGTTGATTTCAGCTTTTACGTCGGTTATTTTACCCGCGTTATTTTCCGCTTTTATTTCGTTTTCTTCGCATATTTTACGCGCTTCATTTTGCGAATTTGCCTCGCATATTTTACGCGCTTCGTTTATGGTTCTTGTCGAATCTGTTTCGCTTGTTTTGTTTCCTTCGTTTGCGATCATCTTTGCTTCGCTTTTCGCGCCTGATTTGCGCATATTTTCCGTCGATTTCATTTCGCTTCCTTCGCTTACGATCTCGGCGCGGTTATCGCCGCGATCCGCCGAATTTTCGCGCCGATCATTTGCAATCGCGTTTGCGTTGGTTTTGCCTGTTTTGCCTTGAGTTGCGTTCATATCAAATTCCTTTCTTTTAGTTTATTGATTGAACATATATTCAATCAAATTAGCGAGAAAATCCGCCGTTTTTGCCCGTAATCGTCGCGCTTAAGCGATACTTAAACAACGCTTAAACAATCGCAAATCAACGCCGCGCTACTCCATAATATGACTAAAGCCCTGATCGAATATGGTCTTTACATGATCGTCGGCAAGCGAGTAATAAACCACTTTGCCTTCCTTCTTGAATTTCACCAATTTCGCCTGTTTTAGCGCGCGCAATTGATGCGAAATCGCCGATTTTGTCATACCAAGTAGCGCGGCAATGTCGCACACGCACATTCGGCTTTGAAACAACGCGCATAGGATTTTGACCCGCGTCGAATCGCCAAAAACCTTGAAAAGTTCCGCCAGCTCGAAAAGCCCCTCGTCGCTTGGCATTGACGCTTTGACGCGGCTAACGACCTCCTCGTGTATCACGTTGCAATCGCAGACAAGCGCCGCGTTGTTTTTTGCCCTCATCAATTTCCTTTGCGCCTAATAGTTGA
>JAISMA010000169.1 GCA_031276985.1 Helicobacteraceae bacterium
GTTATCAAACGCCGATTTAGCTTTCTCGTCGTTTTGGTATTGGTCATATACGATCGCCGAAAGCGCGATTGAAATTTCTTTTGCGATCGGCTCAATCGCGTTATAAACGATCTTTGGCGATTTTCGTAAATCAAAGGCAATATCAAGCGGGTAAAACACAAGATACTTTAGATTAAATTCAAACAGCGAAACTTTGCCGTCTTCTTCGATCAATAAATCCGCGACTTCTCTAAAATGTTTATATTGATCGATTGTAAGGTTTTTAAGCGCGGGAACGCATAAAAAGATTAAATGCACAACGCTTTCGCGTTTAAGCGAATCGATCGCCGTCGCGATCTTTTCAAACCCGTCTGGATAAACCCGCGTAGCGATTATTTTATGTTGTCTTGCGGCTACGGCGCGATCAACGCGATCAATTAGTAGCGCGTAAATAATCCAGCGAGCCGCAAGCGGATCGGCGGCGCATTCATGCAAAAAAGGCTCAATCGCTTCCATATCGCGCCGCGCTATCAATTCGGGCGTTAAACCGTGCGGAAAATCCGCGCGACTTTGGCTTGCGCCCTTTAAGGCGACGGGCGTAAAAGCCGCGCCGCCGTCAAAGAGCGCGACGTCGGCTAAATTCTCCAGCGTTTTGCCGCTAACTTCGGCGGGCTTTGCGTCCGCGCCAAATCGTTCGCCAAAATCATCGTCAAATCCCGTTATCGCCCTAGGAACGATAAACTGCCCGTCCCATTTCGGCTCAAGCCGTCTGATTCGCTCCGCTAACGGCGGGTGAGAGTTAAAGGTCTCCGCGGACGCCGCTGGCGAAAAAGAAGTGGCTGAATACGGGCGCGGACGCGGATTCGACCGTCGATTTCAAACCGCCAATCTTTTTTAGCGCGCCCGTTATGCCGTCGATCTGCCGCGTGAATTGCACCGCAGAAGCGTCCGCCAAAAACTCGCGCTCTTTGCTGAAGGCGGATTTGGCAAGCGAGGCAAACATAGCGCCCATTACGCCGAAACCATAAAGCGGCATGCCGATAATCATCCACAGAGGAGCAAAAATCGTCACGCCAGATCCCATGCTTCCGTCTAATATTCGCTTGTCCTCGTTTTCAGGCGCGCCGTCCGCCAAAATGCTAGCGCCGTTACGCCCCACAAGCATAACGCCCGCAAGCAGACAAGCCGCTTGCATATTTAGCTTTATGTCGTTGTTGTAAATATGGCTAAATTCGTGCGCGATCACCGCCTGCAACTCGTCGCGGTTTAGGTATCGCAAAGCGCCGCTAGTAACGACGAGCGCCGCTTTTTGCTGGTTTTCGCCCGCCGCCAAAGCGTTGATCGCCTCGTCGTCGCTCAATATATATACGCTTGGCAACGCCACGCCGCTTGAAAGCGCGATCTCTTCAACGACGTTTAACAGCCGTTTTTCGATTGGGTTAGTAGGCGTCGCGGCTCTTGCGCCAAGCATTTTGGCTACGGCGTTTCCGTCGCCTTTGAGCGTTTGCGCCATATTCGACGCGCCGAGCGCGATCATCGCGCCGACAATCAGAAAAACGGCGGCGGCGTACTTTGGCGACCAAACAAGCAACGTAACGGGATTGAACGCGATAGTATCCAGCGAAAAAGGCGCGGGCGACGCAACGGGATTGGTTGCGCTAGGATGTAGCGAAACGGGCGAAATCAGAACCGCCGTGGAATACCAAACCAAAAACGCGACCATAAAAACGCTAAACGCAAAATAAACGATCAAAATCCGCGAATTGCGTTCGGATAATTGTTGCCATTTACGAAAGTTCACGCGATCCGCCCTTCCAATCAAAAAAACGTTAGCGCCGATCTTAGCGCCGTTGATCTTAGGTTAAATCAAAATCGCGTCTAAAACGTTAGCGCGAATCTCCGCGTATGTTGCGAATGTGCGATCGGTAGTCTTTTGAAAAGTCGTGCGTTCCGTTCGCGCCGCGCACAAAGTAGAGATAGTCGCTTTTCGCAGGATTGATCGCCGCGTCGATCGCCGTCCAACTCGTCATTGCCACGGGATACGGCGGAAGCCCGCGTTTTTTGTAGGTGTTGAAGTCGCTTGCGTCGGATTTGATTCGTTGCGGCGTTACCTTTTGGTGCGAAAAATAGCCGTAGTTGAGCGTTCCGTCCATTTGAAGGCGCATATTTTTTTCCAAGCGATTGTAGATCACGCTTGCCACAAGCGGCATTTCGGCGTTGTTTGCCGCCTCTTTTTGCACGATCGAGGCGATCGTTACAATCCTAAACCATTGTTTTTCATCATATTCGCCAAAATACGACGCGGCGCGTTCTTTGTGTAGTCGCATAGAGCTTTTCAGCAGGGTTTCGACGACCTCTTTTTCCTTCGCGCCTTTGACGACGTAGTAGGTGTCTGGAATCAAAACGCCTTCGGCAAACGGCGCGTTTTCTTCGTAGATTTTGCGCGTTAAATCGGCGTTTAGATTCAGCTTTTGCGCGATCAAATCAAGCGCGACGAGCGTCGTTTCGCCTGGTATTAAAACGATTTCGTCGTAAGCGGCTTTGCCGCCGACAAGCCCCAGATAAAAATCGAGTTTCGTGGAGTTTTCCTCGCCGACGTCGATTAGTCCGCGCTTGGGCAGCCCGATGGCGCGTATCAACCAAAGATCCAACTCGTTAAGATCCACGCCGTCGGTTTTAAGCTGCGCTATAATCGCGCGCAAAGCTCCGGACGAAACCTGCGTAAAACGCGGATGTTCCAGTCGTTGAGCGAGATAATACGAGAGAAACATGAGAATTAAAAGAGCGATCGTAGCCAGCGCGAAAACTATCGTCGCGCTTTGCGTTTTGTTTGTTTTTATTTTGATCATCTGCGTCGGCGTACTTTTCTTTGGCGTGAGTTTTGATAAGCTGGATTTTAGCCAATTCGAGGTTCGCGGCGTAGAGCTTGCGGTCAATCCGAAGATTGTTTTGTCGATCGACGAGCTGATTTTGCGCGATCAAGGCGACGAAAGCGTAGAAAGCGACGAAAGCGATCCAAAAGCCGCGCTTAGAAAAATTAAAGCGGCGTTTTTCGCGCTAATGCTGACCGATCGTTTGGAGGTTAAGCGCGTCGATATTAACGGGACGCAAACGCGGATTTTATACGAAAACGACGAGTTTAATCTCTCAAGCCAAAAAGGTTACGCGCGATTTACGCTAGGTTGGGTGGAAGGCGCGGGCGCGGCGTTTGAGCTTATCGATTCGCAATACGCGGATTTAGAGTTGAGCGTTCGCGGCAACGGATTTATTAGTCCGATAACGGGGCGATTTACGATAGACGCCAGATATAAATCGCCGTATATTTCAGGCGTTTTAAGCGCGTGGGGAGACGACAAACGCGCCCTTTTGCGCGTTAATAGAACGCGAATAAATTTTGAAGAGTACGAGGGAGAACTTTGGGGGCTTGCCGAAGTCGATTTGCAGACAAAAAAAGGCTCTTTCGAGGGCGGGGCGCAGGCTTTAGATATTCGCGGCGCGTTGCGCGTAAATTACGAAGGCGATCTGGTTAGCTTTACGCTTTTGGGCGCGGAGGCGCAAAGCCTTAAACGACTCGCCGAAATTTTGCCTTTAGATCCGATCGCAAAAGAGTGGATTCATGGAAATGTCGTCGCCGAAAGTTTCAAGGCTAATCGTTTTGCGCTGGACTTGAATTTGACGACGATGACTCCAAATATCGCGGCGCTGTTTTTGGACGCGCAGGCGCAAAACGCCGAAATAAGTTTTAATCCCGCGTTGCCAAGCGCGCATGCGAAAGAAGTGCGGGTCGCAATCAACAAAGGCGCTTTAACGATCGCATCCGACGACGCGGATTACGAGGGTCAAAAAGCCGACGCCAAAGTCGTTATCGATCGCCTTGATAGCAAAAGAGCGCAAACGCTGACGCTAAACATAGATACCGCGGCGTTGTTTAACCAATCTATGCGCGATCTACTCGCCGCGTACGGCGTAAATGTCGCCCTCGTTCAAACTAGCGGCGAAAACAGGGCGAATTTCGAGCTAAAACTGCCGCTATCCAACGCGGACGATATGCATTTCAAAGCGCGGCTTGCTACGTCTAACGGCGAGTTAAATATGTCCGACGCGCCAATCAAATACCGCGAGGCGCAAATAGCGATCGACGATTCAAATATCACTATCGAGCGATTCGACGCGATTATCGACGGGATTCGCTCCGCGTCGATCGGCGGTTTGATCGAGGCAAGCGAACAACGATTCGCGTTTGATCTGGACGTTAGAGGCGCTAATATATTAGGCGGCAAAGCGGCGCGTTTTCGTAGGCTTAAAACGCGGCTGATTGGCGAATGGGACGACAATAAAACGCTGCTAAAATTAGACGATTTCGCCACAGAGTTATCGCTTTCGGGCGATCGTCTGGAAGTTAAAGCAAACGATCTCAAACTATATAAACCATACATGCCGTCAATGGAGCTTTTGGATATAAAAGGCGGCAAGCTAAAGCTAGTTAAAGAAAACGGCGGCGCGATCGCGGACTTTACGATCGATATGGGCGCGAAAATTATCTACAAAGATAAAAAACCCGTCGAAAACGCAAGCGGACGTTTCAGACTTGACAAAGACGGAAGTTATTCGCTAAAACTGCTAGATGGCGCTTTTGTAGCGGAGATGAACAAAGATTTTGTACGAGTTACGATTAACGGATTAGAGATAGACGCAAGCGAGATTATCGACTTCGCGCAACGCAGAAAAGCCGCGTTCAGCGCCGAAGAATTAAGCGAAGGCGGCGGCGATCGACCGCTGTTTGTTTTCGGCGATAAAAGCGGCGTGCGTTTCAAAGGCAGGCTTTTTAAGAGCGATTGGTTTTCGTTTTATCGGGAGGGCGATCGTTTCGAGGGCAAAATTAAAAACGCCAACGCGGTTATGACCATTAACCGCGATCGTAGCGATATAACTTTTCGCGGCGAAAACATAGGCAGCGATTGGGTAAAAGATCTAAGCGGCGTAAAGATGAGCGGCGGCAAATGGGATTTTAGCGCTTACGCCAGCTTAAACAGCGAAGACGTTTATGGCGTTATCCGCATAAGAGACGCGACAATCAGAGAGGCGAAACTATTTACTAACGTCGTGGCGCTCATAAACGCTTTGCCGTCTTTAGCGCAGTTTCGATCGCCCGGTTTTACCTCAAAAGGATTTAAGATAAACGACGGCGTGGTCGAGCTTTATTACTCAAGCGGCGTTTTGTATTTTAACGCGGCAAGATTTACTGGAATAAATACGGATATTTTGGCGCAAGGAAGCGTTAATATAAATAGCGGAGAAGCGGACATATACGCGGCGGTTCAAAGCGTCAAATCGTTAAGCTCTTTTCTCTCCAAAGTACCGATCGTGGGTTATCTGCTTATGGGCGATAGCGGCAAGTTTGAAAACATTTTGCACATTACGGGCGCAATCGATAATCCAAAGGTAAAAACCGCGCTTGCGAAAGAGTTTGTCTTTTATCCCGTAAACGTACTTAGACGAACGCTAACTTTACCCGTCAAACTATTCGAATAACCCGCCCCACACCGCGAAATTAGTCGCCAATATAATCGCAACGATCTGGATTGTCGGAAAGCGACGGAATCTTTCCGCTTAACGCTTGATTATATTCCCAATACGCCTTCTTGCGCTCTTATGTTATTTCCGCGACGAAGCGCCCGCATGAACGTAAGACGCGGAAGAACGCTGGCTTCTTGTTCTCAAAACGTTCGCATTGCGTTGAACAAGCGATTTCGTCTTGCGTCATTTCAGCGAAAGCGCGTATCGATTTCTTGAGAACGATCGCGGCTTGAATGTCGATAGAAAGCGCTTTTAACCTTTTCTTTTTGGATTCCCGCCTTCGCGAGCATGACGCGAGGGGCGCGGAAATAAAAGGGGCGGGCAAGGAGAAGGGTCGAGGGGGCGGGAGCGCTGTGTTTGCAACGAAGGGGTGTGAAAATGAGAAGGTTAGTCAAAAAGCGCATTGAGAATTTGAGAAAATCGGCAAAAGGCGCAAAAAAACGAAAAAATTGGTAAAAAACGAAAAAAACGAGCGAGGTTTAATTGTAGTTTAAGCAAATATTGGTCATATTACGCCGATTTATACACCAAAAGGAGGTTTCCCATGTGGAAATTCGGTTCTCAAAGGGCTTTAGGTTTAGAGGTTTCGTTTGCTAACGAAGCAAACGATCGCAACGCAAGCGTTCTTGCAATAGCCGACGCTGTTACCCCCCCCCCCCCCCCCCCCAGCAAACTAAATAAATCAATCAAGGTTCATGTGTTAGGCGCTCTTTTAGCGAGCGCGATGTTAGTGTTCTCCGGGTGTGGAGGGAGTTCTGGTGGCGGT
>JAISMA010000042.1 GCA_031276985.1 Helicobacteraceae bacterium
GTGGGCAAATATCAAACATACGAATGCGAGAGCCGCCCAAAATCCGCTAGTATCCAAATAGAAGGCATATAGCAAGCGAAGAAAAGCGAGAGAGGTTTTATATTTTGCTTATCCGTATACATTTAATATGCGCTTTTTCTGGTGCGGAGGCATCAGGTTTACCGTTTTATCTGCAAGCCCTGTTATGAAGCGTATTATTTGCGGCGCTAAACGTTGTGCCGAACAAATTCAAAATATCAAGCGCAGAAAAGAATCACAAAAAGGCGATATTTGCTTGCGTGACAAATTTACATTTTTATCCTTAATAACGGGCGAAAGACAAGCCGCAGTTAGAGTAAAATGGCTGTAGTTTGATATTAACGTGAGATAGCCGATAAATGAAATGCGCTAATAATCAACTCAGTTTAACGCGGCTACAACTACGATATAAAATTGGTTAGCGATGCGCTAAGCCGACTTAAAGATAAGTGCCGCGTAACACTCTTGTTCAGCTGTTAACCCCAGTCGCAAATTCCGTCGCTAAACTTTCAGCCTCGCAAAACGCGCTTACGATCGTCGCCGTTATAACAGCGTTAGACACAAGGCTCGACATATCATAGGACAAATCGCCCGACGCAACGGTCGTCGAACCACACGCCGCGTTATCCGCGTTCTTCACGCTCTCTAGCATCAAATCGCTCAACGTCAAATCATCAACCACAAAAATCGGCGTAATATCCACATTGCCCAAACCACTGTCCGAATCGCCGCCCAAACCCAAAGTTGCGCGCAAAACGGCGCGGACATTTGCGCTATCCGCAACAGATCGCGCAACCACGAAACCCGCAGCTTTTTCAAATCGCGCCACGCCTTTGCCCACGCCAACCAAACGCGATTTTATCGCCAAGCTCGCGGAATAGGGCGCTATATCGCACGCGATTGGCGTTTGCCCATACGTTAAACCGCCGCTCAACAGCCGCCATTCCATTATTTTTGTCTTATACAGCCGTGTTTTTTCTCCCTCGTTTTCGCGCCGCGCTCGCTCGCAAATCGCCTTCAGCCGCAAATCAGCGGCGGTCGCGGCGTTTTTCGCGCCATCGATCGAGCAAATCAGCTCAACGGCGATCTTGCCTTGCGCGTCGCGTTGTTTTATCAGTCCCCACGCGCACCCGCAATAGTTCTGAAAATACGCATCCTTTTCGCGCGCCAACGCAAACGCCGCCTGCGTCCCGCCGCCTTTGCGAAAATCCTCGAAAACAAATTTTAGATCGCGCGCGCGCGCGATCTCTTTAGAGACAACTTCCAGTTGCCGCAGATCTTTTTTCGGACTCATCAGCAATGTGGTCGTAAAACGTTTTTCGCCAAGCCGCGCCGCCTCTTTAGCCGTTCTTTCAAGCCGCATTTCAAAACACGTCGCGCACCTAGCGCCTTTTTCGGGCTCGTTTTCCAGCCCACGCGCCGCCTTTGCAAAGGCGTCCATATCGTATTCGCCTTCCAAAAAATCGATTCCAAGCCGATCGCAGCAGCGTTTAGCGTCGATCATGCGCGATAAATACTCGCTTCGCGGACATATATTAGGGTTGTAAAAAAAGCCTATAAGCCTCTCAAACGGGTATTTTTCTTTTAGCCGCGTCAGGAAATACCAGCTATCAACGCTGCAACAAATATGAACGATCATCGCGCAATTATAAAAGTTTTTCAAAAAATTTGCGTTTTTTTCAAAAATTCGTCATTTTTTAAGAATTCTTTAAGGTTAATGCGAGTACAATGCCGTCATCTCATACCACAAGGAGGATATTATGAGACGTTCAGCGTTTACGATGATCGAACTGATCTTCGTTATTGTTATTCTAGGTATCTTGGCGGCGGTTGCTTTGCCAAGATTTGCGACCATTCAGGACGACGCCAATATAGCGGCGGAAAAAAGCGCTATAGGCTCGGTTCGTTCCGGTCTTCAAGCCGTTCGCGGTCGCTGGTTGGCAAACCCTGCGAAGGAAGCCAACATTACTTTCCTCGATCAAGCCGGCGGCTACCATCGGGTAAGTTTCGGTTTTTCTAATCGCGGCGATACAGAAGGCCGTAGCTTCGAAAAAAATGTGAGCATAAACGTGTTTCCAAACGCGCTTAGCTTAAGCGCTATAGGGACCGGTACAGCGAGCCAAACAAATCCGACAAACGAAACGACTAACATTAGCAGGAAATCAGGCGATGTTAGCCCGACCTTAGGCGCTCTGTCGTTTGCGCTCATTCTCGAGCCGGATGGCCGCGAAAATTTCACTACTTTCGCTAATGCGAGCGAAGCAAACATAGATACCCCTACTTCGACTCTCTATCTTGAGTCGGGCGATAAGAAGGGCGGTTTGACAAGCGTTCTTATTGGACCTGCCACAGGTGGCGTTATTGATCCGTCAGTAGATGCTTGCAAGGGCAGAGGTTGGGTGTATAACTCCGTCTCTGGCAATATTGCGCTTGATGGCAAATGCGTCGAGCCGTAAGAATGGCTAAAGCCTAAACGCTTTTAGTCCGCCCTCGATCTTCTAAGAAGATCGAGGGCTTTTTTTATGTTCTTTTTAGTCGGCGATATTCTTTTTTTTGCAAATGCATATATAGACAAAATTTTCCGCGTAAATTATATGTTGCTATTGAACCGACGAGACCGCCTTTTTCGAATTATCCGCAATGCTGAATATAAAACCAAAATAGGTTATAATCTAATTTATGAAGGGAAAGCTATTTTATTTTCACGCGCAATCGCTTTGGCGCTCCGGACTCTTAAAAGCGATTCTTGCTTTGCTTGCGCTTTCTTTGATGGCGGCGCTTTTGCTGTCGTCTTCAAATATAGGTTCGGC
>JAISMA010000056.1 GCA_031276985.1 Helicobacteraceae bacterium
TAGAGTTATTTTCTATCACAATCCCTTTGCTTGACCATTCGGAAGGGATAGTAAACGGAGAACTTAACGTTATATCGTTTGCGATAAGCAGATCAATCTGCGTTAAGTCGTTATCGTCGCCTATAGCGTCAAAAGCGTTAATCAGATCGCTTTCGTCATTTACTACAATCGCTCGTTTAATCAACGCCTGATAATCTTTGGTCGACAAATCCTCCGCCGTAACGGTATAAGTAATAGCCGTTCCAAAGGTTGAAATAGCGCCTTTTGGAGAATAATCGGACTTTGCGCTTGTCGTTACTATTGGCGTTTTATCGTTTGAATAGTAATCGATCGTAACGTTTATCTCCGTTCCACTGATAACTGTTTGTCTAATTACGCCGTTTGAAAAGTTAAAGCCCGTAATATCTTTAGCGGAACTTAGAGCGGCGCTACTCTTATTCCCTTCATTCCCTTCGCTTCCGCTCTCTCCGCAACCAACCAAGAAAAGCGAAACGAAAGCAATCGCTAAGAATTTGGTTAATTTAGAGCTAAAACTGGGGGGGGGGGGGGGGGTGAACTTCGCGGAAGCGAACTCTACGGGAATGAACTCCGTAGAAGCAAACTTCGCGTTTAACACATCCGAAGTTTCAGTCGTAGATCGAGTTAAACCTTCCGTCGTTCTTGAACCTCTCGTATTCAAACGCATTGCTACGTTTGCGTTGATTGTATTCAAACGCATTGCTACGTTTGCGTTTGCTTTACTCAAACATTCTTGAACGCTTGAACCCTTCGCTTCGACGTTAAACAAACGCTTTATTGCGTTTGAAAAGCCTTGAAAAGCCGATCGCTTTGTATTCAAAGCGAGATCGCTACCCGAATCAACGGGTAAAGCAAGCGATTGCATTGTCGCAATTCTCCTTGTGGAACTAGATAAAGTAGGCGCATACTAACCGAGCTTAACTTAAATTTTAATTAAACAGCCGACGAAACTTAATCAAAAACGTTGATTTTTCGGAAAATTAAGACAAAACGCTTTGTTTTTTCGCTCCCGTCGCTTTGGCGCGAGTGCGAAGCGTCCGCGCCCGCTGTTATGCCCGTGAAGGTAGGCTTCTAATATTTAAAATGATCGCGGATCGAATGCTACTCGTAAGCGCTTGTTGGCGCTTCGCAATGTTTGGATACCCGCCTTCGCGGGTATGACGCAAGCGGACGTTTGCGGAGCGTAACGCGCGCGGACGGGGGCGCGATTGCGCGGAATAACGAGATCGCGTCGGGGATTACGCCTTAAACTTCGCCATTGCGCCGCGCATTGTAACGGCGCGTTTGGCAAAAATAAACTTTGGATTGTTCGCGTTTTTTTATTTTGCGCGCGAATGAATATGCGGCGGCATTCCGTCGTGGCTGTGCGTGATAAACGCCTCATAATCGTCGATTCGCTTCAGCGTTTGCGGCGTAAGCGCGTAGAATCTGTGCGCGATCGATTCCAAAAACTCCCGATCGTGCGAAACAATCGCCATGCCAATATCCAATTTTTGCAAAATATTCGCCACTCTTAACTGCGCGTCGTAATCCAGCGCGGTAGTCGGCTCATCCAAAAGCAACAGCTTCGGATCGGCGGCTAAAACGCCCGCCAAAGCGACGAGTTTTTTCTCGCCGCCGCTTAGATGATAAACCACTTTTTTCGCAAGATGTTCTATGTCGAGCGTAGATAAAATTTCGGCGGTTTTTTCGGCGGCGTATTTGCGATCTCCGCCTCGCGCCAAAATGGAAAACGCTATATCGTCTTCGGCGATCGGCGCTAAAAAATGATCGTCGCTTTCTTGCAAAAGATAGCCGATTTGTTTTACGTCGATCGTCGTTTCTCCAAACAGCCTGATTTCGCCGCGTTTAATCGGGCAAAGCCCCGCGATCGTTTCAAGCAACGTGGTTTTGCCGCTGCCGTTGTGTCCGATCACGGCGACTTTTTCTTTATGCGCGATCGTTAAGTTGATCGATTCGCACAGCAAGGTTTCGTCGCGCCAAAGCGCGAGGTTTTTCAGGGTTAAAATTTCGCGCGGCGGGTTTTCAAATGTCATATCGGGAGTATAACGATTATGCTTTGAAAACGACGGCGTTCAGCGGCTTTCGGCTATAATCCGCGCTTTTAGTTTTGAAACGCTAAAGGTTGAGCGATGGAATTAAACGGTTCGCAGATGATTGTCGAGGCTTTACGCGCCGAAGGCGTAAAGACGGTTTTCGGCATACCGGGCGGAGCGGTGTTAAATTTGTACGACGAACTATATAGACAAAAGTATTTCGAGCATATTCTAACCCGCCATGAACAGGCGGCGGTGCATGCCGCCGACGGCTACGCGAGGGCGAGCGGGACGGTTGGCGTCGCGATCGTAACGAGCGGACCGGGATTTACAAACGCGGTAACGGGCATAGCCACCGCGCATACGGATTCGATTCCGCTTGTGATTATAAGCGGACAGGTCGCCGCGGGGCTAATCGGCACGGACGCTTTTCAGGAGATTGACGCGGTCGGCATAAGCAGACCTTGTACGAAGCATAATTTTCTCGTTAAGCATATCGCCGAGTTGCCCGCGACGTTAAAAGAGGCGTTTTATATAGCAAGAAGCGGCAGACCCGGTCCGGTGCATGTGGATATTCCAAAGGACATAACCGCCGAAATCGGTCAATTTAACTATCCCGCCGAAATCGCTATGAAAACCTACAAGCCCACGATGAAAGGCAATCCCCGCCAGATTCAAAAGGCGGCGCAGGCAATCAGAGAATCGTCGCAACCCGTTCTTTACGCGGGCGGCGGCGTTATGCTTTCAAACGCCGTCAAGGAGACCAGAAAACTCGCGGAACTGACGGGCGTTCCGCTTGTGGAGACGCTTATGGCGCGAGGGACGCTTTCCGCCAAAGATCCGAATCTGCTTGGCATGGTCGGCATGCACGGCTCGTACGCGGCGAATATGGCGGTAAGCGAAGCCGATCTGCTGATCGCGCTTGGCGCGAGATTTGACGATCGCGTTACGGGACGACTTAGCGAATTCGCCAAACACGCGAAAATTATCCACATTGACGTCGATCCTTCCAGCATTGGCAAGATCGTCGAGGCGGACTATCCGATCGTGGGCGATCTTAAAGCGGCGTTGGGCGAACTCTACGCGCAACTATCCGAAAATTTCGACAAGGCGCGATTAAACGATTGGCGATCCAGGCTCGCTAATTACGCCGCCATTCACCCGCTAAGTTACGACGACGAAGGCGAGGCGATCAAGCCGCAATGGGTCGTTGAGCAGGTCGGCAAACTGCTTGGCTCTAAAGCCGTGATAACTACGGACGTTGGACAGCACCAGATGTGGGCGGCGCAATACTACCCGTTTGACGGCGCGGGCAAATGGATTACAAGCGGCGGGCTTGGAACGATGGGATACGGCTTTCCAGCCGCGATCGGCGCGAAAAAAGCCAGACCCGACGCGATCGTCGTTAATTTTACGGGCGACGGCTCGTTTTTGATGAACATTCAAGAGTTAATGACCGCCGCGGCTAACGACATAGCGGTTATAAATATCGTGCTAAACAACAACTATCTTGGCATGGTGCGCCAGTGGCAGACTTTCTTTTACGACAATCGCATTTCGCACACCGATCTTAGCGCGCAACCTAATTTCGCAAAACTCGCCGAAGCCTTTGGCGTTTTTGGCGCGAGAGTAACGAAAAAAGAGGAGTTTTTAGGCGCTTTGAACGCGGCGATCGCAAGCAAAAAAACGGCGATTTTAGACGTGGCGATCGATCGCTATGAAAACGTGCTGCCCATTGTGCCAACCGGCGGCAGTCTTTACAATATGATTTTGGAATATAAGGAGTAGCCCGATGCAAACCGAAAGAAGGGTGATCTCCGTCGTAGTTTTGAACGAACACGGCGTTTTATCGAGAGTTAGCGGATTGTTTGCCGGGCGCGGCTACAACATAGAAAGCCTAACCGTCGCGCCCATTCCAAACGGCGAATACTCGCATATAAGTATCGTTACGATCGGAAGCGCGAAAGTTTTGGAGCAAATCGTTAAGCAATTGCACAAGCTGATTCCCGTTTTGAAAGTTATCGATCACGAAAAAGAAAAAACCATAGAAAAAGAGCTGGCGCTGGCGAAATTTCCAATTTCCGAATCGCTTAGCGATATTGACGCGCTCTGCCGCGCTTACAACGGCAAAATCGCCAACGTGGGCGAAGATTTTATCGTGGCAATGGTGGCGGACGAACCAGATCGCGTCGGTAATTTCTTGAAGGCTATAAAAAAGTACAATCCAAAAGAGATTGTGCGTAGCGGCGTAGTGGCTTTGGAGCGCTAAAACCCATATTGACCATTCGACGCTTGAGCTGACGGAGCGGTATTCTAAGATCGCCGACGCTATAAAGGGCGAGGCGGTCGCGGATTTTATGGGTAAGATTAAGCTAAGTTGATATATAGTTGTCCGATAACA
>JAISMA010000064.1 GCA_031276985.1 Helicobacteraceae bacterium
CGGGCGACGATTACGTGCGAATAGCGATGATCGAAAACGAAAACCGCATTCGCCAAGCGGCGAAAAACATCAAGCGTTTTTTCCGCGCAAGCGGCATAGCGACTGGCGGCGAAGAGTAATTGAAAAGAGCGATCGCGCCGCTTTTGTTATGCTTGTCGCTTTGGGCGGATGAAACGTTGCAAATGTCGCTTTCGGGTTTTCCGTCGCGGCTAAATCCGCTTTTGGCGACGGACACCGTTAGCGGCGAACTTAGCGGCTGGCTTTTTGACGGGCTGGTTAAATACGATAAAGACGCCAACGTTGTCGGCGATATAGCAAAAAGCTGGCGTTTTACCGATTCGCGCACAGTCGTTTTCACGTTGCGAGGCGACCGTTTTTGGCACGACGGCAAGCCGATTACGGCGTATGACGCGGTTTTCACCTACGAAACGGCGACGAGCGACAAAGTAGCCACGCCGTACAGCTCCAATTTTGAGCTTGTCGAAACTATCGAGGCGCGAGATGATTTCACGTTGCTGGTTCGCTACAAAACGCCCTATTTCAAGGCGCTTGAAACATGGATGATGGGGCTGATTCCAAAGCATATTCTCGCGGACGATCCCGACCTGATGACAAGCGCGTTCAACACGCGCCCGATCGGTAATAGTTTCTATCGCATGGACGAGCTTGTTTTATCGCGCAACGCCGAATTAAAAGCGTTTGACGGATACAAGCCGCGCCCGCCGTTTATCGATAGGGTTGTTTTTGAGTACGTTCAAGAGCCTAGCGTCGAGTTTTTGAAGCTGAAATCGCGATCGCTTCATATCGGATCGCTTGACGCAATGCAGCTTGAACGCCAGATCGACGGCGATTTCAGAAAAAATTATCAGATCGTGGAAAGCTCGTCGTTTGGCTACTCTTATATAGGTTTCAATCTGAAAAATCCCAAGTTTCAAGATCCGAAAGTCCGCGAGGCGTTTAGCTACGCGATCGATCGCCAAGAGCTAATCGACATTTTGTTTTTAGGACACGGCAAAATATGCGACGGCCCTATTTTGGAAGGCGCGCTAGGCTACAACCCAAACCTGAAATCGCCCGCAAAAGACGTCGATCGCGCCAAACGACTGCTCGCCGAAGCGGGATACGACGAGAACAATCCGCTTGTCGTGGAAATATCGACCAACTCGGACAGCCCCATTAGAATGTACGCGGCGCAAATTATCCAGCGTCAGCTGGCGGACGCGGGCGTGGAAGCGCGTTTGCGCGTTATGGAGTGGCAGGCGTTTTTGCGCCGAACGGTGCATGCGCGCAAGTTTGAAATCGTGCTAATGGGCTGGAGCGTTCCGCTTATGCCCGATCTTTTTCCGATCTGGCATTCTAGCGCCGATCGGGAAAACGGCTTTAATTTTGTGGGATACAAAAACGACGAGGTCGACAGGCTGATTGATCTGTCCAAACAAACCGCCGATCGCCAAGCCGTCGCCAAGATATTTAGCGAGGCAAGCGCGCTAATCGTCAAGGACAATCCGTATATATTTCTATATTCGCCAAGCGCGATCTCCGCCGTTTCGCGCAAGATTGAGCCGATTGAGCCGACGACAATAGGCTTCTCGCACAACCGACAAGATTGGCGAATTTCTCCGTGAAAAAACGCTAGACTTACGCAAACAATGTTTTAGGAGCGAAAATGGCGGGACAGATTTTTGAATTTGCGGATTTTAGACCTTTTTTGCGCCACGAAATCGGCGAAATGTCGCGCATTCAGGAGGAACAAAGAAAAATCACTATTATGTTTTTGCAATATCACGACTCCGATCGCATGCTCAAAGCTCTGAAAGATTCGCTGCGAACGGGCGACGTTATTTTTCGCAAAAACGACGCGTTTTTCGTGATTATGCCTTCCACAGACAAAGAGGGCGCAATGCACGTGGCAAGAGTGCTGGAAGAGCGCTTTGGACACGCCATCGTCGATGTCAACGCGACGTGGCCCGAAGACGGAACGACCGAAGGCGAACTGCTTGGAAGCCTAGCGCAATATATAAGCGCCAAATGCGACGTGGATTTAATGGAAATAATCCGCTAATCAAACAAACGCTCAACGCGCTCGCCTTTTGTCTTTGATTCGTCGTTATCGGTTGGAGATCGTAAATCGTAAAAACCATTAAACGGCGCAAGATCGCGCTCGGGCGCTTCGACGGGCAAACTCGCTTAAACCGCGATCTTCTTTTCGTTAGCGCTCGCGAACCCTTGTCATTCCCGCGAAATTCCCGCGCTTGTCGTCATTCCGCGCGAAGTCGCAGAATCCCGAAGGAACGCGAGCGACCAGCATTTAAGACGCTCATAAACCAATCGTGGATCGCGGGCTATCGCGATCCCCCCTTCCCTTCATTCCCGCACGCTCCCGCGATTCTGCGACTTCGCGCAGAATCGCGAAGGCGGGAATCTGGTATTTAAGACGGTTGCGGATCAATCGCTAGTCGTAGAGTTTTACAACTTTTTATTTTGGACATCCGCATACCTTCGCGCCTTCGTCGCTATTGTAGCGGGCGTGTCCCTTGCTTTCACAAGGGATTGTCGCGGCTATAACGACATAGATTGAGCCTTTGCAAAAACAAAACGCCAATGACGCGATGGATTCCAAATCAAAAGCGTCGATCCAAGCGCCTTAAACCATTGAATATGCCTCACGTCCTTACCGCGTTTACGAAGGCTTATGATTTTTGTTCAGGGCAAATTCAAGCAACTTGGGGTTTTGAGAGGTAAATTTGGCGGATAATTCAAGCAATCGAGAGAACAATCGACAAAATCTAGCGCGAATTTGGCGCTCTGAAGCCGTTTAGAAAGAAAAACGCCGCGTCTTTGGCGATAGCTTCCGTTCGCGCCTCGTCAAGCGCCTCCCATTTGCCCGCGGCGATCGCGCGAATGATACACGGCTCTTTAACGCACGAGAAAAAACGGTGCGCCGCCAAATGCGGATCGCCATCGCG